>CAYSON010000025.1:12196-14226 GCA_964432635.1 uncultured Desulfopila sp. | reverse complement strand
CCGGCCCACCAGGCCTTGCGGGCCCTGAACATCTCCCCCGACAAGATCCGCTTGGTTTTAAACGATACCAGCGTCTGCCCCAACGGCGGCCCGGCCGGCGGCAGCCGCTCCCAGGTGGTGGTCGGCCAAGCCATCAAAGCAGCCTGTGATCTGCTGCTGGCCGGGATGAAGAAGGCTTCCGGCTATCGCAGCTACGAAGAGATGGTCGCCGAAAAGATCGCCACCGTCTATCGCGGCAAATGGACCGCCCCCGCCAATGCCTGCGATGAGAACGGCCAGGGCAAACCCTTCGCCTGCTATATGTACGGGGTATTCATGGCCGAGGTCGCGGTGGACATCGCCACCGGCGTAACCACCGTCGAGAAGATGACCCTGGTGGCCGACATCGGCAAGATCGCCAACCGACTGGTGGTTGACGGCCAGATGTACGGCGGCATGGCCCAGGGTATCGGCCTGGCCCTGACCGAGGATTTCGAGGATATCAAGAAACACTCAACCATGGTGGGGGCCGGTTTCCCCTACATTAAATAGATCCCCGATAAGATGGACCTCATCTACGTCGAATGTGACCGCCCCGAGGGCCCCTTCGGCGCCTCCGGTGTAGGAGAGTTGCCGCTGACCTGCCCGCATGCCGCAATCATCAACGGTATTTACAACGCCTGCGGGGTGCGCATCACCCGTCTCCCGGCCCTCCCCGAAAAGGTCTTGGCCGGATTGAAGAAGTAGGCGAAAAAACGCCCCTCTGGGTCTCCGCAGGACCCAGAGGGGTGCTATTCCGGGGGAACAATGGACCAACAGGATCTCCACCGCTGGGAAGGGCGCTGCATCCAGGAGGAACCGCCGGCCTGCCGCGCCGGCTGTCCGCTCGGCGTCGACGGGCGCGCTTTCGCCCTGGCGCTGGCCGGCCATGATCTCGCGGCAGCTCGCGCCATCCTCGAGAAATCGATGCCCCTGGCTGGTATCGTCGGCCGCCTCTGCGAGACCCCCTGCGAAGATTTCTGCTTGCGAAAAAATCTCGGTGGAGCCATCGCCCTGGGGGAATTGGAGCGATACTGCCTCTCGGCGGTTTCTGGGCGCGGCAAGGTGCCGCGCCTGCCGGCGCGAGGCCAAAAGGTGGCGGTGCTCGGGGGCGGGCCATCCAGTCTGGTGGCCGCCTTCGAGTTGTCCAGGAAGGGTTACGCAGTCGAACTCTTTCACCTCGGGGCGCAGGCGGGAGGATGGTTGCGCCATTTGCCTGAGGAGAGACTGCCGGTCGCTGTACTGGAAGAGGAACTCGACGGCCTGCGACGTCTCGGCGTCGGCTTTTTCCCCAGCGACACCCTCGGATTCGACCTGCCCGCAGTCAGCACCGCCGACGCCGTCTATCTTGGCCGGGACGATGATGGGGTCTCCTCGCTCCTCGCCGGTTTGGCCACTCCCGATCCGATCACCTTTGCCCTCGAGCGCTCCGGGTTCTTCGCCGGCGGCATCGCCGACCAAGACCATCGACATCCCTTTATCGTCTCGGTTTCCCAAGGCCGCGAGGCCGCAGTATCCATCGACCGTTATCTGCAGGGCGCGTCTCTTACCGCCAGCCGCGTCCTCCTCCGTCACGGCCGTACCGATCTCTTTACCGACACCTCTGCGGTCACCACGGTCTTGCGCCTTCCCGCGTCAACCCCCGACCGCTATACCAGGAGCGAGGCGGTGGCCGAAGCCGGACGCTGCCTCGACTGCCAGTGTCTGCAGTGCGTCAAGCACTGTGTCTATCTGGCCGCATACGGGTCCTATCCCAAGGTCTATGCCCGCCGCATCTACAACAACTCGGCGATCGTCAAGGGAATCCATCAATCGAACCGTTTTATCAATGGCTGCTCGTTGTGCGGTCAATGCGCAACACTCTGCCCCAAGGGTTTTTCCATGGCCGAACTCTGCCTTCATGCCCGCCGCCAGATGGTGCGGGAAAAGCGCATGCCACCCTCGGCCCACTGGTTCGCCCTCAACGAAATGCGTGCCGCTGCAGGAATAGAGCCAGTGCAGGTGTTTGAACG
>CAYSON010000025.1:0-12186 GCA_964432635.1 uncultured Desulfopila sp. | reverse complement strand
AGCGAGACCGCTCTGGTTCGACATGCCCCGGGAAAATCCGCCAGCCAGTGGCTATTTTTCCCCGGCTGCCAGTTGGCCGGCATCCGAGCGGAGCAGACCCTGGCCCTTTACCACCACCTGTTGGGCATCTGCGGTGAGACCGGTTTCTGGCTCGACTGTTGCGCCGCGCCGGCCCATTGGGCCGGACGCGATGAAGAGTTGGCAACGATGTCGGCCCAGCGGGCTGAAACCTGGGGATCAATGGGGAGCCCGCCGCTTATAGTCGCCTGCTCCACCTGCCGCAAGATCTTTGCCGAACATCTGCCGGAAATCAAGACAGTCTCACTGTGGGCCTACCTGGCCAAAAATGTGCTTCCAGCAACCCCTTTGCCAAGCCTGGCCCTGCCCCTGGCCCTGAGCGATCCCTGCACGGCCCGCCACGACCAAGAAACCCGCCAAGCGGTGCGCAACCTGTTGGCCGCCATCGGACAGGAGCTCGCCCCGCTGGATATGACCGGCGAATTGACCGAATGCTGCGGCTATGGCGGCCTGATGGAAGGTGCCGATCCGGCATTGGCTCGCAAGGTCGCCGAGGCGCGTGTCGCCCAGACGGAGGCCCCGTTTCTCACCTATTGCGCCATGTGCCGTGATCAACTGGCCAGAACCGGCAAAGAGGTATTGCATCTCCTCGACCTGCTCTTGCCACACTGTGCCCATCCGGCGGACGAACCGCCCGCCTCGATTTCCACAAGGCGCAGCGGCAGAAAACTGCTGCAAAGGAAAATTCTGCAACTGCACGGTACGGAAGAGCATGGCGATGCTGCGGGGGACGCCCTAAATCTCGTCATTCCCCCGGCCGTTGCCGCCCTCCTCGAGGAGCGACGCATTCTCGAGGAGGATATCCATCATGTTCTGGTGACAACCGGCAGCCAGGCAGCGTTATTCGCCCACAAGACCGGGGAGCAACGGCTCGCCTCGGCGCGGCGTGGCGAGGTTACCTTCTGGGTCAGCTACCGGTTGGTCAACGATGTCCACCATATCGACCGATGCTGGAGTCATCGCATGGCCATCGGCAAGGAGGAAACGCCTTGAAACTCAGCTTTCTCCCCGAGGATATGGGCTGGGTCTGCCAACCCTGCGGCGAACTGCTGCAGCCGGGCATGGTCGAGCTCAACTATATGGGCAACGTCTTTCGGGTCGAACTGCCGATGTGCCGTCAGTGCGGGGCGGTAATGATCCCGGAGGAACTCGCCCTGGGAAAAATGCTGCAGGTGGAACAACTGCTCGAAGACAAATGAAACCGCTCTATTTAGCCGAACCGGTGCGCGCTGGACTTGGTCCCTGCCTGCGCCCCGGTGGCCTCACCTTGACCAAACGCATCCTCGAACTTGTCGCCCCTTCACGCGAGGCCATGGTTCTCGACGGCGGATGCGGCTCCGGGGCAACCCTCGACCTTCT
Source organism: uncultured Desulfopila sp. (assembly GCA_964432635.1). Classification (GTDB taxonomy): domain Bacteria; phylum Desulfobacterota; class Desulfobulbia; order Desulfobulbales; family Desulfocapsaceae; genus Desulforhopalus_A. Next base: position 10,749 of record CAYSON010000025.1, on the reverse strand, counting down.
CCACGCATACGGGCTGCGCAACGCTTTCGGTTGCGATATCAATGCCAGCCTGCTCGACGAGGCCAAAAAGCACTGCCCGCGCCTGTTTCACGCCGATCTCCACTCCTTGCCCCTGGCAAACGGCTGTCTTGACCTGGTACTATGCGAATGCGTCTGGAACCTCACCGAGCGTACCACGGTGGCCGGAGAGTTTTATAGGGTACTGAAAGCGGGTGGATATCTGGCCATCACCGATATCCACCTCCGCGCCGCCGGCAAGGCCCGATGGCCGATGCCCAGCTGTTTCGCCGGAGCCAGCGATCTGGCCTTAACCTCCGCCATCTTTGAAAAAGCGGGGTTTACCGTCGAGGTGGTCGAGGATCATAGTTCCCTCCTCACCCACACCGCCGCTGAATTTATCTTTGCCCATGGCTCGCTGCACGGATTCTGGCATGCGGTCTTGGGCGATCGTACCTTGGCCGCGGCCGCCTGTTGCGCAGCCCAGGCCAGCCGTCCCGGACTCTTTCTTCTTCTTGCCCGACGGAGCCGCCATGAACGACTATGATCTCGACATCCTTTCTCTGGCCCGGCAGGGCTATTGCTGCAGCCAGATCATCTTTCACCTCGCCCTCGATCTGCAGGGGCAGGAAAATCCCGGGCTGATTCGCGCCATCTCGGGACTGTGCAACGGCTATTACTCCTCCAAGGGGGTCTGCGGTGCGCTCACCGGAGCCGCCTGCCTGCTCGCCTACTATGGCGGCAAGGGCAAGAGCGATGAAGAGATGCACACTGCACTGCCGCTGATGCAGAGCGAGTTGGCGCTTTGGTTCGAGGATTTGGCCACCGGCCGCCACGGCGGTATCAACTGCAGTGACATCGTCGCCGATAACGGACCCAACGTCGCCACGTGCGGGAATCTGGTTGGTGAATGCTACGGCCGGGCCATGGCTATCCTCGTTGCCCATGGTTTCGATCCGGTCGACACCTCCCGCCCATGACCTCGGAAGACCTCGCAACCGTAGAGAGCGTCTGCCCGGATTGCCTGCGGCCCATCCTCGGCCGGCTAGTCAGGCATGGCGAGGATGTACGTTTGCACAAAAGCTGCCCGTAGCACGGCACCTTTTCCGCCACCGTATGGAGAGGGCCCCCGGCTTTTTCCTCCTGGTATCGCCCAAAACTGCCCTATCCGGGAGGGCCGCGCCGCCCGGTGAACCTGGGTTGCCCCCGCGACTGCGGCCTCTGTGCTGATCATGGCCAACGCACCTGCACCGCTCTGGTGGAAATCACCTCTCGCTGCAACCTCAACTGCCCGGTGTGCTTTGCGGCAAGCGGTAGTGAGGGCGGCGATATCGACCTGCAGACCCTGGCTCGGATGTTTAGTGAGATTCTCAGGAAAACCGGAGGCTGCAACCTGCAGCTTTCCGGGGGAGAACCGACCGTCCGCCCCGACCTGCCGAAAATCGTCGCCCTGGCCCGCAAGGCCGGCTTCACCTTCATACAAGTTAACAGCAACGGCCTCAAATTCGCCGAAGACCCCGAGCTGGCAATACGCTTGCGCGACCAAGGTTTGTCCTCGGTGTTTCTCCAGTTCGACGACACCACCGACGAGGCCTACTACACCCTGCGGGGCCGCGCTCTCTTTGTCGAAAAATGCCGGGCCATCGATAATCTGGCGGCGGCCGGGCTGGGTATTGTTTTGGTGCCGACCGTGGTGCGCAACCTCAACACCGATCGGCTCTGGGACATCGTCTCTTTCGGCTTCCAGCGAGTGCCGGCGGTGCGCGGCATCCACTTCCAGCCGATCAGCTATTTCGGGAGGGTTCCACAACATTTCACCCCGGACCACTACACCCTCCCTGAGATCATCCAAGGCTTGACACGGCACAGCGCGGGCCACCTGCGACCTGAGGATTTCCGCCCCCCCGGCTGCGAACATGCCCTCTGTTCCTTTTCTGCCAAGTACCGGGTGGACAAAGGCGGCCACCTCACCCGTTTCGGTGGAGCAAACTGCGACTGCACGGCACAACCAGCGGAGCAGGGCGCCTTGACCGCCATCAGCGTCACCGCTCGACAGTGGGGTGCGATCCCCATGGCCGACATCGCTAAGACTTCGCCACCAATCGACGACCTCGACCACTTCCTGCAGCGAGCTGCCAGCCGCACCTTCACCATTTCAGCCATGGCCTTCCAGGATTGCTGGAACCTTAACCTCGAGCGGCTGCGCGGCTGCTGCATCCATGTGGCGCAAGCCGACGGCCGCCTTATCCCCTTTTGCAGTTACAACCTCACCTCGCGTCACGGTCATCCCCTGCACCGACGCACCCTTCCTTAATCATGACTCCATCACTCTCCAAAACCACCATCGATGCCCTGGTTTGCCGACGCATGTCGCTCGTGGAACCTCTGCAACACCGCGAGTTGGAGCAGGCGCAATTAACCGCCCTGCACCAACTGGTGGAGCATGCCCAGAAAAACAGCCCCTTCTATCGCGAACATCTGGCAGGATATGAGAAAGAAGAACTCCGCTCCCTGAGCGACCTCGCCACTTGGCCGCTGCTCGAAGGCCCCGATCTGGTACGACACGGCCAAGGCCTGCTCGCCGTCTCCCAAGCAGAGGTGGCCCGGATGGTTACCCTGCATACCTCGGGCAGCACCGGGGCACCAAAACGGCTGGCCTACGGTCGCGACGACCTCCAGGCCACCGCCGACTTCTTCCTTACCGGCATGGGCAATCTGGTCGGCAAAAAGGATCGCGTCCTGGTGCTGCTGCCCTGCGGGCTTGCCGATTCGGTAGGGCAGTTGCTGATTTCCGCCCTGCAGGACGGAGGAATCGCCGCCTTCGCTCACTGGCCGCCGGAACTGACGGAGAACGGGCAAATGACGGCGGTGATCAACGAATGGCGACCTACCTGCCTGGTCGGCCTGCCCCAGCACCTGCTTGCCGTGGCTGAAATGGTAGGCAAGGCGGGAATCGCCACCATGCTGCTCTGCTCCGATTACGCCGCGCCAGCCCTGCGCCGCCGCATCGAGCAGCGGTGCGGGTGCTCCACCTTTCTCCATTATGGGTCTACCGAAAGCGGCCTGGGTGGTGGGGTGGAATGTGGCAACCATGACGGCTGCCATCTGCGCGAATCGGATCTGCTGGTTGAAATCGTCGACCCCAAAAGCGGTCAATCGCTTCCGGACTGGGAACTGGGAGAGGTGGTCATCACCACTCTGCAGCGCCGCACCATGCCGCTCATTCGCTACCGTACCGGCGATCTCGCCCGACTTGATCGCTCTCCCTGCCGCTGCGGCGGCACCACCGCCCGTCTCACCGACATTCGCGGCCGGCTTAGCGGCTGCCCCTTGCACGGTGGCAAGGTCATCCATAGTCAGGATCTCGACGACCTGCTCTTCGCCACCCCCGATCTGATCGACTACCGCCTGTTCCTCGACCATGACGGAATCGACCGACTGCACGGCGAATTCGTTTTCACCGTTGCCGGACCGGTAGAACCCCCAGCGCATCTTCACCACGTCTTGTCACAGCACCCGGCAATCGCCAAGGCCCTGGCCACAGGTACCCTGGGAATAAACACCCTCAGCCGGGTCAACGGTTTTTCTCCCACCCACACCATTAAACGCACCATTATCGATTTGCGTCCACAAGGAGAACACTATGCACCATGTTTTTGATAAGCTAATTTCCGCCCTCGAGCTCGGACAACCCGCCGTGCTCTGTGCCATCGTGCGCAATTCCGGGTCGGCCCCGCGTACCTCGGGGGCGCGGATGGTGGTTCTCAAAGACGGTTCCATCGCCGGCAGCGTCGGTGGCGGTATCCTCGAGGGCCAATGTCAGCGCAAGGCTCAAGACCTGTTCAGTGGCCCCATCGCTTTTGCCGAACTCGACTTTCAACTGACCGCCGCCTCCGCCGCCGAAGAAGGCATGGCCTGTGGCGGCAGCGCCTCGGTACTGTTGCAACGGATCGAAGCAACCATGCTGCCCTTGATACGGCAGCTGCGCCACGAATACTTTGAGGGCAGACGGCCAATGTTGCTGACCCTGTTACCCTACAAGGAAGAAACGCCACGTCTGCTTCTCCTCACCCAGGGTGAAAACCGTGACATCCCGGACCAACTGCGGGCCGAAATCACCCGCAAGGGACGCCGTGCCCCCTTTCTTCTCGACTACCAAGGAAGGGAAGTCTTTGTCGAGCCGCTGGTGCATCCGGGCACGGTGCATCTGGCCGGAGCCGGACATATTGCACTGGCGGTAGCCAAACTCGCTGCTTTTGTGGGCTTTGAGGTGGTGGTCATGGACGACCGTGCCGACTTTGCCAACCGCGAGCGCTACCCGGAGGCCAAGGAGATTCGGGTCGTGACGTCCTTCACCGATTGCCTCGTGCAGCTCGGTCAGGATGATTATGTGGTCATCGTCACCCGCGGCCATCTCCACGATCGCGACGTGCTCGCCCAGGCCCTGCGCGGAAAGGCCGGCTATATCGGCATGATCGGCAGCCGCCGCAAGCGCGCCGCCGTCTACGACTCCCTGCGCCAGGAGGGGGTGGGCGACGCCGATCTTGCCCGGGTGCATTGCCCGATCGGTCTGGCCATAGAGGCCGACACCCCGGAGGAAATCGCTCTGAGCATCGTATCCGAGCTGGTCCAGACGCGGGCCAAGATGGCAACATGAGACTTGCCGCCGTCATCCTCGCCGCCGGTTACTCCTCGCGCATGGGCGCCTTCAAGCCGCTCCTGACCCTCGGCGACCACACACTGCTCGGCCATTGTGCCCGGCTGCTGCGCCACCCCCGTATTACAACAGCCATGGTCGTCACCGGGCACCGTCACCGGGAGGTCGAGGCCGAGGCGCACCGGCTCGGCCTCGCCTGCCTTCACAACCCGGGTTATGATCAAGGGATGTTCTCCTCCATCCTGGCGGCGCTCCCCTTTGTCGATGGTTTCGACGGTTTTTTCCTGCTTCCGGTCGACATCCCCCTGGTTCGTCCGGCCACCATAGATGCCCTGGCGACCGCCTTTGACGGCAAGAGCGTCGTCGTCCCCCGGTTTCGTGGCATATCCGGTCATCCGCCATTGCTGCCGTCGTCCCTCATCCCGGCCATGGTCGGCGACGATAGCCGGGGCGGGCTGCGTCGCCTGCTGGACTCGCTGCCCCCTCCAGAGCTGAGGACCCTTCCAGTCTGGGACCGCGGGGTGCTCCTTGATGCCGACACCCCCGAGGATCTTGCTGTCCTCGCCACCCGCTTGACGCGGCTATCTTTCGGCGAGCGCGAGGAAGTCCACGAGTTGGCCAGGCTAAATCTTCCGGAGGTTGGGCTGGCACACGGTTTGGCGGTGGCTGATGTCGCCGAACGAATAGGCAGGGAATTGCGCCGTCACGGGGTGCGACTCGATCACGACCTGCTCTATCACGGCGCCTTACTCCACGATTTCGCCAAGGGCCTGCCGAACCACGAGGAAACCGGGGCCGCCCGGCTGGTCGACTTGGGTCTTGGCGGTCTCGCCGAGACCATCGCCGCCCACCGCCAGGCCGACCCGCCAGCCTCGGGAACGCCAGGCGAAAAAGAGGTGGTGGCCCTCGCCGACAAGCTGGTACGGGGGCGATTCCGCGTCTCGGTGCGGCAGCGCTTTCTGGAAAAACTGGGCTTATTCAGGGATGACCCCGAGGCCTGTCGGGCCATCAAAAAGCGCATGGCCAATGCCCTCACCCTTCTGGACATGGTGGAAAAGGTGTGCGGCAAGGGGATCGACGCCATACTCGGCGAGGAGGCGTTGCCATGAGCTCCGTCCTGCTGCTTCGTCATGGTGTGATTGTCAATGGTTCTCCAACGCACCGCTTCCTCGGGCAGTCCGATCCGCCCTTAAGCGATATCGGCAAAAAGCAGATGGAACGGCTCGCCCAACACTCCCTGTTCGACACGGTCGAAAAGGTATGGTGCAGTCCCCTGCAACGCTGTACCGTCGGTGCCGCCATAATCGCCGCGGAGCGGCGGCAGTGCGAAATCGAAACCGTCCCGGAACTGACCGAGATTTCCCTGGGAGAATGGGAAGGCCTGACCGTTGCCGAGGTGCGCCGGAGCTTCCCCGGCGCCTACGAAGCGCGGGGGAATGAACTCGCCACCTATAGGCCTCCGGGGGGTGAAAGCTTTGCCGATCTATTGTTGCGAGTCTGGCCGGTGTTTGAACGGGCCGCCCGGAGTCAGAGGAGCATCGCCCTGATGAGCCACGCCGGAGTCAATCGGGTGCTGCTCTGTAAAATCCTCGGCATGCCTCTCGCCCACCTCTTTCGTCTTGGTCAGGATTATGGCAACTGTTCGGTCATCTCTGTTGAGGAGGGCCGTTTTCAGGTCTCCGCCCTGAATGTCGTGCCCTCCATGCCAACGGCGAACCACCCTCAGACGCCGGGAACACCCCCAGACTGAAAACCATAGGAAGCGAGAATCTTTTGTCCTTCGACACCGAGGATGAACATGGCTAATCGCCAGGCATCCAGGGGCGCCCCATGAAGCACCAGCAAACCGTAATCGGCGCCAACCGCCAGTTGTGAATCAATCTGCACCATCTGCAAACCGGCAACTTCACGCTGCGCCAGTACCGCATTGGTGCAATAGGTCAGGAAGATATCGGCTTTCTGTTGTTCCATCACCCAAGCGTATTGATTGCGCCCCTCCGGCGCCTTGGCACTGTCGGGTGCGCCGGTCAACTGCAAGGCCTTGGTCGACAAGACTTCGAAGCTCCCCGTTTTGATTTTGCCGGCCTTGAGGAACAGTTCCCAGGCATAATCACCCGCAGGATCGGACTTGGGCGTGGAAATGCCCACCGTGACCTTGGGGTCGAGGAGAGCTTCGAGCAGGGTCGAAGAGGAAACTGCCATGCCCGGTTGGGCGATGGCGCAGAGATTGTTGCGTGTGAAGAGCACCACCGGCCCGCCCTTGCCGGCAGCCTGCAATGCCATGGGATGCTCCATGTTGGCCGAGGCAAAGACATGGGCCTGTCCCTCTTTTTCGATGCGCTGACGCAAGGTTCCGGAAGGGCCGAACTCGGTCTTTACTGTACCCCCACCATTTTGTTGGTAAGCCTTGACCACCTCGCCAAGTGCTGCTTTGAGACTACCAGCAGCGTAAAGGTTGACCTGTTCGGCATGCGCGAGAATGGGCAAAAGGAGAAAGGAAAGCATGACCGCTGCGGGAAGAAGTGATTTTTTCATGACAGTGCCTCAAAAATCTCGGGTTGATAATAGACTCGCCTGGTCACAATCCAGCCTGGGGGACCGGAGCAAAAAACCTATAGCTGCCGCCGAACCGCGAGGTGGACTTGCTCAATAGACGAGGTTCTCGGGGAACTGTCAAAAGAAGTGTCCGCGTGCGCAAGAAAGCAACCGATACCAACCGATTCTTACACTGATGGCTTCGAGGCACAAGAAAGGTGTGGCAATAACCAAGGGGGAAGGACATTTTCACCAGCCGGTGCACAGGTAATACAACCCACCGGTCGATAAGGCGGCAAAAGGGATCAGGCTCCGCCAACATTCCTCGGCGGATAGTGTCGTGACCTGATCGCAGCCGGCCGGCAAGCCAATTTCGGCATCGTAAACCGCAAGGCTTGACCCGGCATACATTTCGATGACGACGATGACGGCCAGATAGATAAAAATAACTGTCAGCATAGGATGGTCAATTCCAATTTTACACCCTCACCGGAGTTAAGCTCAAGCACCCTGGCTCACTGCTTGTAAATGATGGTGCCGACATGCTCTCCATTAAGCGCTCTGGTGATATTGCCTTCAACCAAGCCGTTGATGATCTGCACCTTGTCGATGACCTCGCTGTTCTGGATGATTTCCAGACAGGGGCGCTCGATGACCAGATCGTCCTGATCCTGCTCCAGCAAGTCCTTTGCGCCGATCTCGGGTATAAAGGTAGCTTGAGGATTCTTCTTGGGGTCATCGCTGTACAGGCCATTTTCATCCTTGATGAAGAGGATGGTGCGCGAGCCGATCAAATCGGCGAGAATCACCAGGCCGACATCGGTACGATGGATGGGAATACGCCCGACCTTGGGCTTGATGGCGAAATAGTCGTAGGGCGGCATACCGTGCATCACCGGGATGATCTTCTCGGCAAAGTAGGTGGGTAATTTGACGATATCGGAATGGGAGATCTTCACGCCGCCCCAGGGCGAGAGAAGGGTGGCGATCATCAGGGCGTTTTGTTCCGAGACCATGCTGCCGAATTTGGCGATGACCCCGGTGGGCATGCCCATCTCCAACCCGATAGTATAGATATGGCGGCTGCGCGTGCCGCCACCGGTGGTGATCAGCATCTTGTGGTTGCTGCGATTGCGCACGATCTCCTTGAGAATGGCCGGTAAGGCCTTGACGCCGCGATCGCAGATCGACTGCCCGCCGATCTTCATGATGGCGATATCCGGGTAGAGACGCTCCTGCGGGGCAATATCCAGTTGGGCGATAAACTCCTTGCTCACCAGACTTTCCCCCATCAGGGCACTCTTAACATGAAGTCGTTTGCCATCCTTTTCACGCACCAAAGCCATATTTCCTCTCCTCTCTTTTTATTTACACGCTTTTTCACAGCGGTGCTTGGGGCCGCGCTGCAGGGATACCAGCTCGGCCTTGGTGGCGGCGGCGAGCTGTTCCAGTTCGGTCATTCGCAGATGCTGGCCATAGACCTTGAGGTCGAGGCCGCTGACCGCGACGATGCGGTAGCGGGGACTTTTCGAACCCTCCCGGGCCTTCTGTCGTTCTCGGTAGAAAATCTGCCCAGCCATAATCCTCTCCTTTGGTTGAAATTGTATTTTATCAAGCTCTTCGGGAAATAAGTATAGGGTGACCAAAGAAGAAAGGCAAGGCACAGTCAACTGTAAGATATTGTCATTTTAAGTTATTTTTCGGAAAATGCCCTCCACTGGTTGACACTCTGCGGCAGCCCCGGTCTATTACACACCTCCGATGGCCGCATTCGGAGCGAGTGTCTTCGCTGGAGGTACAGAAAAAAAAATACCCGAACTGCCGCCACCTCTTTCAAGATTTTTTATGCTTCTTTTCCGGTGACTTCCTCCTATGAACCAGCAACAACTTCTCATCAGCATCGACGACACCGACAACCTCGACAGCCCGGGATCGGGTACCCTGGCGGAACAATTGGCCGCCGCCCTCTCCCAGGCAGGTCTGGCCCGTTGCGGAGAGATCAGCCGCCATCAACTTTTCGTCGACGACGCCATTCCCTATACCTCGCATAACAGCGCCATGTGCTTTACCGCCAACAATCGTCTCGGCAGTATTGGCACGATCATCGCCTTCAGCCAGGATTTCCTGCACCGCGAGGCGGCTGTCGGCTCCGACCCCGGGCTGTGCGTGGTGGCGGATGACTCGAGCCTGAAGCGGGAACCTCTGATGGCCTTCGGCCAGTCCGCCAAACAGAGGATCCTCACCAAGCAGGATGCCTACCATCTGGCGGGAGAGATGCACCTGCACCTCTCCGAGCATGGCGGCAGCGGCGACGGCATCATTGGCGCCCTGGCCGCCATCGGTCTGCGCCTCACCGGCAATGATGGGAGAATCCGGGGTTGGCAAAGGCTTGGTGCGGCAGGTTCGGCGACCACTGCCGGAGACTTGTGCCGACACCCGGCCATCGATGCAATTTTCAGTGAGAACGGAGAACGACTCGATGACCACACCCCGGTGGTGTTCTCCGAAGATGAGATCAAGACCGTCCTTCTTCGTGGCCTCAGGGTTGTACCGGTGCGTCGGGACAACCACCACCCTTCCGCTCCATGGGCGACACTGACCCGTAAGCAGTTAAAGCGCTATTAGACCTCCTCGCCCACCCCTGCCCCGACCGCAGACAGTCCAGTCGGCGTCCTCCACCTGCTCAAGCGTACGGCTTCGTCTGAGCCCATTGTAAGCCCATACCTTACGCCGCGGTAATCACTTAACCTACACAATTATTTCTTGATAACAAACAGTTGTGAGAATTGGTCGTTCTTTGCCCGTTCAAGGAAAAGGGTTGTGATGCTAACCAAGAATGAGTTACCCACCCACCAAGCAACAGCTTCACCAAGGGCTGCCGACCTATACGGGGGTCCTTCGCCATTCATCCTCACAACTCAACCATAGGAGCAGGTATGAACATCACCAGGAGGAGGTTCTTGTCCATGTCCGGTGCGATTGGTTCGGGGGTTGCCCTGTCCGCGCTCGGTCTGGATCTCACCGCGTTAACCGCCCACGCCGCCGGCCTCGGCAAGATGGACCGCATCCGCACGGCCAAGCAGACGACAACAATTTGTTGTTACTGCTCTGTCGGTTGCGGACTGATCTGCAGCACCGATAGGCTGACCGGCAAGATTTTCAATATTGAAGGCGACCCGGATCATCCGATCAACGAAGGCTCTCTCTGCGCCAAGGGTGCCGGACTCTTCGGATTGACCGAAGTCAATCAACACCGACTCCGCAAGGTTCTCTATCGAGCTCCAAAGAGTGACAAGTGGGAAGTAAAAGATTGGGACTGGAGCTTAAATCGGATAGCAAGATTGATTAAGGATACCCGTGATGCTGACTTCAAGACCCACAACGAGCAGGGACAACTGGTCAATCGCGTTGAAACAATCGGCCATTATGGGACATCGAATATCAATAACGAGGAATGCTGGACCCTGAGCGTTGGTCTTCGCTCTATGGGGCTTATCAATATTGACCATCAGGCCCGCGTCTGACACAGTCCTTCCGTATCGGCTCTGGCAGAGTCGTTT
>CAYSON010000024.1:9169-14382 GCA_964432635.1 uncultured Desulfopila sp. | reverse complement strand
GGTTCTTTGTATTCTTTTTCGAAGTCACCTCGTATGCCAGTGTCATTTACCCAACTCGCCGATCACTACGACATTGTCGTGATCGGATCCGGACTCGGAGGGCTCACCTGCGCCAACCGTCTCGCCCGCTGTGGCTATTCAATTCTCCTTCTTGAACACCATCACCGACTGGGAGGTTTGGCTACCTGGTTTAAACGTAAAGGCCATATCTTCGACATCTCCCTGCACGGTTTCCCCTTCGGTATGGTGAAAACCTGCAAAAAATATTGGAACAAGGCAATTACCTCGTCCATCGTCCAGTTGAAAAACATCGTTTTCGACAATCCCCAGTTTTCTCTGCGTACCACCTTCGACAAGGAGGATTTTTCCCGGTTATTGCAAATCCAATTTCGCGTACCCTTGGCAACCATCGAGAAGTTTTTCGCCACCGTTGCCTCCATGAACTTTTACGATGACCGCTCTATGACTACCCGGGAATTGTTCGAACAATTTTTCCCAGGCAGATCCGATGTCCATCGCCTCCTTATGGAGCCCATCACCTATGCCAACGGCTCGACTCTCGACGATCCAGCAATTACCTACGGTATTGTCTTTTCCAATTTCATGAACAAAGGGGTTTATACCTTTGAAGGAGGAACCGACAAACTGATAGGTCTGATGACCGAGGAATTGGAGAATAATGGTGTGACCATCTGCACCGGAGCAAAAGTCGACAAAATACTCATTGAAAAAGGCCGGGTACGTGGTGTTTCCTCCCTGGGCAGGTCCATCGCCGCCAAGGCGGTTGTCTCCAATAGCGGCATTACCAATACCATCAATAACTTGACCGACCGTGACGTCTATTCCGATGAGTTTCTCGCTCGTGCCGAGAATATCAGAGTCAACAATTCCAGCTGTCAAGTTTATTTTGGAATTGCCAAAGGGGAGTCGATCATTGACGTCGGTGACTTACTCTTCACCTCAAAGGCCCCTGAATTCGACGCCAAGGAATTACTTGACCCGCACTCAAGTTCGAAAACCTTTTCTCTCTACTACCCGAAGACTCGTCCCGGAGAAAATCGGTATACCATTGTGGCCTCGATGAACAGTCGGTATGAAGACTGGGCGACGATGCCGGAATCTCTTTATCAACAGCAGAAACAACAACTGATAGAGAGGACATTAGTCGATTTGGATCGGTATCTTCCAGGTGTTAATGAAAAAATCGACTGGATGGAAGCAGCTACCCCGCGCACCTTCAATACCTATACCCTGCACACCAAGGGAACCTCGTTCGGAACAAAATTCGAAGGATTGGATGTTTCTCGTACCATTTTCAAGGAGGTCGCGGGACTGTTTCATGTCGGCTCGGTTGGTATCATTATGTCTGGCTGGCTGGGGGCGATCAATTATGGAGTCATTGTCGCCAACGACGTTGATGGCTTTCTGAGGACAGCGTAGGAATTTAATGAAAACCTTTGACAATCGAGTTGTTTTAATCAGTGGAGCGACCAGAGGGATCGGCAAGGCCATCGCACGCCGCTTTCTTGAAGAGGGCGCCATCCTTGTCGGCCTGTATGCTGGAAACGAGGAAGCCGCCAAGTCCTTTCGAACGGAAAACGCACTGTTCGTCGACAGGGTCGATCTTCGACGTTGTAACGTGAGCGATCCTCATGAGGTTGCCGCCCTGTTTGAAGATATCGAGCAACGCTATCAATCCCTGGACATCCTCGTCAATAATGCCGGAATTCGAAGAGATGCAGTGTTGGCAATGATGAGTTATGGGCAATTGCAAGAGGTCCTTGATACCAACCTCACCGGCACCTATTTACTGGCAAAACATGCGGTACCTTTGATGATGAGAAACAAATTTGGCAGAATCATCAATATCACTTCTCCTGTTGCCCATCTGGGGTTTGCCGGTCAAGCCAACTACGCTGCTTCCAAAGCCGGGCAGGTCGCCCTGACTAAATCTCTGGCCAAGGAAGTCGCTCGCAAGAAGATCACTGTCAACTGTGTTTCTCCAGGTTTCATCGCCACCGATTTTCTACATGGTCTTTCCAGCGAACGCCTGGAAGAATACAAGAAAATGGTGCCGATGCGTCGTTTCGGATCTCCCGAAGAGGTTGCCCACGCCGTGCTTTTCCTGGCCGGAAACGAGGCGGCCTATATCTCCGGCACAGTTTTGGAAGTCAGTGGTGGATTGTGAGACGATGAACCACCAGGAACGGATTTTCTCTCTTATCCCCCATCGGCCTCCCTTTCTCTGGGTTGACAGGATTCTCGAATGTCATCCGCACGCTATTGTTACAGAAAAGCGTATCGCCACAGATGAAGCCTGTCTCACCGGACATTTTCCGGGCTATCCGGTCTTCCCCGGAGTCCTCCTTTGTGAGGCGATTTTTCAGAGCGGAGCAATGCTCATGGGAGAGCGGAACAAAGAGAATGGCGTAATCTCGGAACAACTACCGCTCCTTACCAGAATTCGCGAGGCCAAGTTTAAAAGACCGGTTTTTCCTGGAGACATTATTACCATATCGGTCACTTTGAAAGAGAATACATCCAATGCGTATTTCTTCCATGGTGTCGCTCGAATCCTCGATAAAGTTGCCGCAACCGTCGATTTCGTCTGCATGGTGCAAAAAGCACCTCCTTGAATTTGGTGGTCAAGCACCTCATCATATACCGCAATGGCATAATTTTCATTTGAGCAAACAAGCTGCTCAACTCAGCTTTATCTGCTCCACAAAACTTTTTAACAACTGTACTTGTCGGGTTGAAATTTTCTGAAAAACAGGTAAGATACCTGATTCGAAACAGCTTCCGATATTCTTTCTTCCTCTTAGCCTTCAATAACCGAATACAAACGGGTCATGTTCGACCTTCTGCCCTGAGGCAGAGGTCACCTTGATAACAAAAGGATTTCTTCCGTGCAGTTATCCATTCTCGATATGATCACCCACGCCGGTCCGGTCGGGCAGTTGGTGATGCTTTTGCTTCTTGTTTTTTCTTTGGCCTCTTGGACTATTGTCATCATGAAGGCCCGTGTTTTTAAAAAGGTACGACTCGACTCCGAGGATTTTCTTGAATCCTTTTGGAATTCATCGAATCTCAACGAGGCCAATACAGCGGCCGCGGAGTTCGAGTATAGCCCACAAGCTGCTGTTTTTATTGCTGGTTTTTCTGAACTGCAAAAGATCAACAAGACACGCAACCGTAAAGACGACGCCCGCAGTCATGACACCCTGGAAATGCAGTTGGCAACCATGGACAATCTCAAGCGAGCTGTGCGAAAAGCCGAGTCACAAAAAATCAGTGAACTGGGTAGCAACCTCGCCTTCCTTGCCACCACCGGCAGTGCTACTCCCTTCATTGGGCTATTTGGCACCGTATGGGGGATCATGGCCTCCTTCCATGACATAGGTCAGCGCGGTTCTGCTTCTCTGGCTGTCGTAGCTCCCGGTATTTCTGAAGCCTTGGTAGCTACTGCCGCAGGTCTTGCCGTGGCCATTCCAGCGGTCATCTTTTATAACTACTATTCCAACAAGCTTGATACGGTTGAGAGTCAGATAAGCCACTTCTCCACTGATTTTCTCAATCTTGTCGAAAGAGATCTGCTGAGCAGGGTGTAGCCTTCGTATGGGACCAACCAACAGAAATGGAAAAAAACGCTTAGTTGCTGATATAAACGTCACCCCCCTGGTTGATGTCATGCTGGTGCTGCTTATCATTTTTATGATAACTGCACCCATGATGACTCAGGGTCTTAATGTCGATCTGCCGGAAACCACGGCGAAGGCCCTGCGCCAAGAAGAGAAGCCAATAATTGTTGATGTTACCAAAGATGGTGAAATCGCCATCAACAACGTTAAGCAATCGCGGACTCTGATGGCTGAAGAGCTTAAAAAAATTCACACCGTCAACAAGGAGCAACTCATCCTACTGCGTGCCGACAAAAGCGTTGCGTACGGACAAGTTGCTTTGGTGATGTCAGACATACAGTCTGCAGGTTTCATCAAGGTTGGAATGGTTACTAAATCTCCGGAGAAAGAGTAGGGTGCCAGGTTTAGCTCAGCTAGCAATGATCATGCAACCTCATGGATGGAAGTTCCCGTTCAACATCGCCGTCGCTATTCATCTCCTGGTGATACTTTCGGCCTTTTTTCTTCCTGGGATGTTCAAAGCAAAACCAAAATTTGCCGACATTTACACGGTCAGCTTAATCAATATCGCTGAGCCTTCTCTGGCCCCACCGGTGGCTGCGCCCAAAGCCCCTGCACCGCCACCGGCCAAGCAACAGGAGCAACCCCCTACGCCTCCGGCCCCGCCCAAGGCACAAAAGCTCGCACCCATTGCTGAACCGACTCTTGAAATAGCTGAACCGGTTCCGACACCGGTAGCTCCTCCCAAGGCCATCTCTTTGAAGCCCCTTAAACAAAAGGTCGTCAAGGAGGTCAAACAACAGGAAACACCACCGAAAAAAGACGAGCAGGATCTGACAAAGGTGAGAAAACTCGCACAAGCCATTCGCGAAGAGGCCATCTTGGCGGAACAGGCACGACTGGCGCAAGAAGCGGTGGAACAGGAGCGAAAAGTCCTCGCGAAAAGCAATATATCAAAAATTGTTCCCAGTCAGTCGGAAAGTACTTCCTCAAACGCAACCGAGTCGAGCACAGCCACGATGGCCGGAAGCAGCAACAATTTGCTTGAGAGTCAGTACCATGCTGCCATCGCCAGTCGGCTTCAACAATTCTGGTCCTTGCCGGAATATCTTCAAAAAGCCTCTAAGTTAACAGCGAGCGTGGCCATTACCATCAAGGTCGATGGGACTATTGCCAATATTGTTTTTGAGAACAAATCAGGCGAAAGGATCTTCGACCAGTTTGTCAACAAAGCTATAGAGGATGCAAACCCTTTGCCTCCCATTCCTCCTGCCTTAAAAAAACAACGATATGAAATAGGGCTTTATTTCAAGCCGGGAAGTATCCAATAACATACTCGATAATAACAAACCCTTATGAGACACCTTAAAGAAACTCCTTTTCTAACCTGCGTGCTTCTTGCCGCTTTAGTGTTTGCCCTTCCCTGCCGTGCCATGGCCTCAGACAGGGTCTACCTTGACATTTCCGCACCCGAGGTACGAAAAATCAATATAGCCGCTCCATGGTTTCAAAATAAGAACCCATCTGACCAGAGCAGTCAATTCGGTAAGGAATTTGCCGATACCGTAGGGA
>CAYSON010000024.1:0-9159 GCA_964432635.1 uncultured Desulfopila sp. | reverse complement strand
TGGGGTTATCTCCATCGTCCCGCAGGAGAAATATGGGGACAATCACGGAGCTGACTGGAAACGATTAGGGGCCGACTATGCCGTTCTCGGACAATTCGTGTTAGCTGGCGATAATCTAAAATTGGAATTACGTCTGCTTGATGCTTCAACGGATGAGATCGTCATGGGAAAAACCTTTTCTGGCGGGATCGACCAAAAAGATCAAATGCTTTTCCGCTTCTGCGACAGCGTCATGGAAACCCTCACCGGCAAGCCCGGTATAGCCGCCACGCAGATTGCTTTTGTCAAGAGGGAAGGAACGGTAAAGGAAGTATATATTACAGATATATTAGGAAAAAACTTACGTCAGATTACTCGTCATAAACATCTTACAGTCTCTCCCCGCTTTCTTCCCGGGGGTAAGTTCCTCTCCTACACCTCATATCATAGCGGCAACCAGAATCTCTACATTACAGACCTTCGTCAAGACAAGACCACCCAAGCGATCTCTCGCCGGAAAGGGCTTAATCTTGCCCCAGCGTGGTCGACGGATGGTGAAACCATGGTTGTGACCCTTTCCAAAGATGGTAATCCCGACCTTTACCTTCTCGACAGAAAAGGTGAAGTCATCGAACAACTGACCACTCGTGCCGGTATCAATGTCTCCCCAACATGGTCCTCAGACGGGTCCACCGTGGTCTTTGTTTCCGACCGCACCGGCAAACCACAGCTTTTTGCACTTGATATGCGCACCAGGGGGGTACGGCGGCTGACCTTCGACGGCACAGAAAACGCCGAGCCGACTTATTCACCCACCGAAAATCTCATCGTTTTTTCGAGCCTCAGGGAAGGGGTATATCAACTCTTTATGATGAACCCGCAGGGAGGATCGCCGAAACAGTTGACCTTCGATCTCAGCCATCACGAAAGCCCCAGTTGGTCTCCTGATGGGAATCAAATCATCTATGTAAAACGAGATGGCAATAAGCAATCCATTTACGCTATAATGAAGAATGGTTCATTCGACCGCCGCCTCTTCAGTTTTCCTGGCAACCAAACATATCCTCAATGGTCAAGAAAGGATTATTAACTCTCTTACCGAAACGAGCTGAGAACATGAAAAAAACTATTGCCAATACGCTTACAGCCTTGGCTGTCCTTCCTTTTTTGATGCAATGCGCCTCGCAAAGTGATGTCGAGGATCTTCGTTATCAACTTCGTATCGTCAATAAAAAAGTTGAAGATATGAAAACAACGACAGTACCTTTGCAAAAAAAGCAGGCAGCGGCTTCTGGCCAAATCGATCAAATGGAAAAAGAACTCCTTGAAATGAAGGGTCAATTAGAGGAGACTCATCATCTCAACCAAAAGCTTAAAGATCAAAACAAGGAGCTTGAGGTATCGATATCTTCGGTAGGCCAGGAAGAAGCTGCCAAGCGGGAAGAAGCCCTGCGTCGTTTTGAAGATTCACTGCGGGAAAAGGAAGCGAAGCTTGCGGAGAAACTCAACCAGCAACAAGAAAGCGTCAAGGCCATTCAGGAAGCAAGGGTAAAAGAGGCCGAGAGAAAGGCTAAGGAAACCGCTCTAATGGCCGATCTTGCTAAGAAAAAAGCGCAAACCGTAGATACCTCCGCTGACCAGGATGCAAAAAAGGCTGCTGCCGTCAAGAAAAAAGATACTAATGAACAGCCCGCCAGCCCGCAACCTGCTGGGCCAGGTGGAGATGCTGCCAACAAACAGGCCGAGGCTTCCACCGCCAAGGAAAAGCCACCTGCTCCTGCCACACCATCACCGGCCAAGCCTCCTGCGGTTCCTGCCTCTGAGGGTGCAGACAGTAACATGAAAAAAGCCATGAAACTGTTCGAAAAAAATAGCTTTGCCGAAGCACTTCCAGTCTTTGAGCAAATTGCCGGCTCCTCCTCTTCCAATGAAGCAGTTGAAGCTCGGTATATGATGGGGGAATGCCTTTTCAATCAAAAAGAGTATGACAAGGCTATCATGCAATACCAAAAGATCATCTCGCAGTCCTCCAACCACGCCAAAGCCCCTTCGGCTATGTTTAAGCAGGGGATGGCTTTCGAAAACCTGACCGACAAGGAAACCGCCAAAGTCATTTACAAGAAACTTGCTAAAAAACACGGCTCTTCACCAGAAGCCGCCAAAGCCCAAGAACGGCTCAAAAAACTCTAAGCCAGCCCTCTCTCGACCAATCAAGGATCTCCTTGAAGCTTCGCCTCGATCAATTGCTGTGTGACCGCCAGTTGGTCGATTCGATTACTGCGGCACGAGCGTTGATCTTGGCAGGTGAAGTTATTGTTGATAACCGTAGAGCTGATAAGCCAGGCGAGTTCTATCCTTCAAGTGCCGATATCCGTCTTAGAGAACGCTGCCCTTTCGTCTCCCGCGGTGGCCTCAAGTTGCTTGCGGGAATTCTTCATTTTCAGTTGAACCCGGAAAACTGGGTATGCATCGACGTCGGTGCCTCGACTGGTGGCTTCACTGATTGCCTGCTGCAAAAGCATGCTGCCAAAGTTTTTGCCATCGATGTCGCCTATGGGCAGCTCTCCTGGAAATTGCGAAGTGATCCAAGGGTGGTGGTTTTCGAACGATTCAACGCCCGCAACCTCAGTTTAATCGATCTTGGCGGTGAAACTTTAGATTTGGCAGTACTCGACGTTTCCTTTATCTCCCTTACAACCCTTATTCCACCACTTCTCTCTCTTTTTACAGATAAAGCGAGAATTCTCGCTCTCATCAAACCGCAATTCGAACTATCTCGGCATGAAGTCGGTGAAGGCGGCATAGTACTCGACCCAAAATTGCATGAAAAAGCACAGGAGAAACTTATCCGTTTCAGTAAAGCTAGCTCGTTGCATGTTCAAGGAATCATTGCCTCTCCGTTACTTGGACCTAAAGGGAATAAGGAATTCCTCGTCTATCTAACATCCTCTTAACTGTAAATCAACAGCGGTCCTTGGCAATAGAGGGACCTCAAAACGACAACGGGGGATGATGCACACAGCGTGTGCATCATCCCCCGTTGTTTCAGACGGTGGATTCGCTATTGTCGTGTACTTAATGGTTACACATTAGCATCCGAAGGCTTGTTGCAGGTTCGGAATGGTTTGTTTCTTCCGGCTCATCATTCCGGGAATCCACATCGAATCACCACTCAATTTGGTTCCAAAGGCTTTTTCGATCAAAGCCGGGTCATCGGAGAGAACCACCAGTTCAGTGCCTTCCTTGACAACATCGGTGAGCATGAGGAGAACGGAATGACGACCGTCGGCTTTGACTTCCGCCATGGCCTTGACAAGATCAGCGCGAACACCGGCAACTTGATCAAGAGCGGCGAGTTCCAGTTGGCCAACCCCAACCTTGCTGCCTTTCATGTCAAAATCTTTATAGTCGCGGAACAAAAGATCCTTGGCGGGAATGCCGGCGACCGAGGATTTTGCCTTAAGCATTTCCATGAACAACTCGTCAGTATCGCTGACACCGGCGACGGTTTTTAACTCACCGACGGCCACTTTATCGTCTTCGGTGCATGTTGGGGATTTGAAATTGACGGTATCACTGAGAATGGCTGCAAGCATGCCACCAGCTATATTTTTGGGAATGGCAATGCCAGCTTCCTTGAACATTTTATTCAATACAGTACCAGTGCAACCAACCGGTTCAGCCCGGAACAGAATGGGGGTGTTGGTAGTAATGTCGCCGATTTTGTGGTGATCGACAACGGCAACGAGATTGGCCGAGGCGAGATTGGCCGGTCCTTGGGCGAGATCGCTGAAATCTACCAGGGCAACGTCTTTTCCTGCGACATCAGTGAGCAACTCCGGAGCGGCCAACCCAAAGCGCTTGAGCACGGTAGTCGACTCAGGGTTGAGGTCTTTCGCGGCAATTTGCATACATGCTTTTGCATCCATTCCCTGGGCCTTGAGCAGCGCCGCGAGGGCGATGGCAGAGGTGACGGAATCGGTATCGGGATTAGCGTGTCCAATTACAGAAATAGCCATTTTTGTTCCTCCATGATTGTTTTAATGTTGAGAACTACAAAGAAAAAAATACCCTTGAGGATACCTGCTTTCTACGTGATTTTGCCGCGGTAGAATAGTGTTTTCGTCACTTTGAGTCAAGGATTAAAAACCAACAGAGGTGATCTCGACACTGAACGATCCTTCAATACGGTGTCCCATCGTGACATTCTCGCTACTATCGGTTATTGTCTTTGACAACATATCAGCAACTCTTCCCGACTCTTCTGCTACCGAGCAGTGTCCCATGACTGACCTAAATCAACCGAAGACGAGCCACTCACGTGTAAGAAGAGATGCTAAATATTTTCGCCTTCTCCTCGTCCTCATGGTGGTTGGCCTCACTGCCGCAATTTTTCTATTTTTCGAAAATAAACACAGCGAGATTCTCTCGGTATTCGAATCTGTTCCTCAAGAAGGCTCTGCCAAGCGTTCTTTAACTAAACCGACCAGCGCTGACACCACAGATTCTCCCCCAGCCTCTCTCCCACAAAGTGCTGGCAAGCCAAACAAGGAATTCCCCACCGCCTCTAGCGAAAGCAGCACTATCGCCAAGGTCAGCGCAGGGCCATCAGTAGATGCAAAATCTCAGCCTTCACTCAACCATCTTCCCCTGCCCATCTCTCCAGCCAGTTTAGCTGAAGAACTCGATCAGTTTTTCCTTTATCTAGATCAACAACCGTATATGGCGGAGTTTCATCTTCCCGAACGGAGTAAAAGCCACTTCACCAAGATTCTGCAGAAATTGCTCGACCAGCCGCCAGTAACAACTAGAGAGACCGATGACTACTTCACCCTCTTGAAGAATACTGCCCATTTCTTTCGCATAATTGGCAAGGATAACACCTTGGCTTTAAAAGGAATCCTCGATAGAGAGCGAGATTCCCTTGAACGCATCCTTGGCATTTTTTACAGCCTCACCGATCATCCTGATGTTCTCAAACAACGTTTTTCGCTTTCCGTCGCCCAAGAACCTCTCTATGATTACGCCTGCTTCTTTCTCAATACCATTGGCGGCAGACTCTATCTCTTTCGTCGCGACGCCAGATCGCGAATGGTCGTCAGTTACTATGCTATCCTCATTATCGATCACGCCAACCAGAAGGGATATAATCGTCTTGGTATTGACTTGCGACCATTTATCGACACCTTGATCGACGAAGTGGAACATTCCGGTGGCAAACTGGGTTTCAAAGAGAACTATTTGGATACGCTCTGGGATCTCAAGGAAACCTATGGCAACCGAGGCTGAACTTTTCTCATTTCTTGGAGTACGCTATGCACACTCAATGGTTTGCGGCCGTTAACGGCCAACAGCATGGGCCTTTTTCCACCGAGCAATTGCGCGGGTCTCTTCAAAACGGAACCTACAGCTCGACCACATTTGTCTGGCGCCAGGGATTTTCCGACTGGCAGCCCATCTCCCAATGCCCTGAATTAGCCGCCGATGCCTCGGCAGTTCCACCGTCGTTTTCAACGAAATCGAGAGTTGATATCGTCGATTACGAAATATTTGGCAGCGAGATGCAGTTCGTGGAAATCGAGCTCGACCCACAGGAGAGCGTGGTCGCCGAGGCCGGATCGATGATGTATATGTCTGATTCCATCGAGATGGAAACAATTTTTGGAGACGGAAGTGAGCAAGGGGCAAACTCTCTTATCGATCGCATGCTTGGCGCCGGAAAGCGTCTCATCACCGGGGAAGGGCTTTTCTCCACGGTTTTCACCTATAAGGGTCACAATAAAGGCAAGGTCGCCTTTGCTTCGCCATATCCCGGCAAGATCATCGCCCTCGACCTCAAAGATTACAGCGGCAAACTTGTTTGCCAAAAAGATGCCTTCCTTTGCGCCGTACGGGGTGTGTCGATCGGCATTGAGTTCCAAAAGAAGATCGGTGCTGCCTTGTTCGGAGGCGAAGGCTTTATCATGCAAAAGCTCGAAGGTGAGGGTAAAATATTCGTCCATGCCGGCGGCACCATTATTCAAAAGGACCTGCAAGCGGGAGAAAGCCTGCGAATCGACACCGGATGTCTGGTGGCAATGACCAAAGATACTCATTACGACATTGAATTCGTCGGCGGCGTCAAATCCGCCTTGTTCGGAGGTGAAGGCTTCTTCTTTGCAACCATTGCCGGTCCAGGTCATGTCTGGCTGCAATCTCTCCCGTTCTCTCGTTTGGCCGGACGGATACACAAGGCAGCCCCTCAAAACAACGCGGGTTTCTCATCTCAGGGAGAAGGTTCAGTGCTTGGTGAATTGGGCAACCTTTTTAAACGGTGATTGCCCATCGATTTCGAAAACCCTGCATTTAGGGCTTTAGCCTGCAACGCCCAGATGCTGTGAATGACGTAAACAAGATCCGTACAGTGCACCTCTACCGAAAGCTACTGGCGATGTCATGAAATGTGTTTAAAGTGAGAAGTGATTTGCTAGTGGTGAATGCCTATGAAGAACCTGCTCACTCCCCTTAACGTCCTTTCGGTTACCCTCGCAAGCTCTCGCTCGAACCTTGCTGGGGCATCTGTGAATCAGAACAAAAACGCTGATGAACCTTTGGAGAACTCGTCCTCGCCGGATAAAGTTGATATCTCTCCGCAAGCACGTCGTATGTCTCAATCCCTGCACGTCTCTGCGGCAGGTGATACAGACCAGACCAGCAACGGCCACGAAGGGCAAATTAGTGAACAGGAATTGCGCGAATTGCAGATATTGAAACTCCGCGACGCGGAAGTTCGTGCCCACGAGCAGGCCCACCTTTCGGCAGCTGGCCAGTATGCGCGTGGGGGCGCGTCATTCTCCTTTGAGAGAGGTCCTGATGGCGCCTCCTATGCAGTTGCCGGACAGGTTGGCATCGATCTGAGCAAGGAGCGTACTCCCGAAGACACTGTTAGAAAAATGCAAATTGTGCGACGGGCGGCCCTTGCTCCTCTCTCTCCTTCCGGGGCCGATCGGAGCATCGCTGCTCGCGCCGGTGTCATGGAAAGCCAGGCGAGGCAAGAGCTCCTCATGCAGAACCAGGACGAGATACTTCGCGGGGAGAGGAAAGCCGGTCAGCCACAAGGTGGTGTACCGATTTCGAACAACGATGATATCGCTTCTATCTTATCGCCACCTCGGAATACTATGGTGCAACAGATGATCGCCACCTATTCCCGGGTCAGCAAAGGATAACCTGTTATGCTGCTTGCGAAAATATCCTCTTGTCAATGAAGTGGGAATAGACTCTCCCCACATGCAAAAGCTCAGCAACCAGTAACCCCAAGCGGCAGTATACAGAGAGAGAGAGAGATCGCTGCAGCCCTTACACCCCAACGATGAATACTCCTATGGAAGTGCTTGAGTATAACACTCACCTTTTTGAATTTCTCGTCTCCTCACCAAGCCCTTTTCATGCGGTTGCCGGGATGGAGACGACACTTATAGCCAATGGCTTCACTCGTCTTGAGGAAAAAGAGCTTTGGCAACTTGAGCGAGGGCGCCCCTATTTCCTCAGTAAATCGCAGGGAGCACTGATTGCCTTTATCCTCGGCAAGGAAGAGTCGGTCGAGGACGGTTTCCGTATCTTGGCAGCGCACACCGATAGTCCCTGTTTGAAGCTCAAACCTCGTCCGGACTTTTCCTCAGGTGGTTTCCAGCAACTTGGGGTTGAGGTTTATGGCGGCGCACTCTTGGCGCCGTGGTTCGACCGCGACCTCTCTCTTGCCGGGAGGGTCTGTTGTCTCCAAGAGGATGGTCGAATAGGTCTGTTCCTCGTCAATTTCCGCCGACCCTTACTGACTATCCCAAGTCTGGCCATTCATTTCGACAAAGAGGCCAATAGGAATTCTCCAGTCAATCAGCAGCAACATTTACCTCCAGTTTTAGGGGTGCAAGGAAAAAGCCCTACTTCCGATTTTACATCACTGCTCCTCGCCAAGATTCACCAAGAGCATCCGCATGCGACCGTCACCGAGATTCTCGCCTTTGACCTTTTTTGTTTCGATTCGCAGCCACCATCTTACATCGGCAGAAACGAAGAAATGATCAGCGCTGCTCGCCTTGACAATCTCGTCAGTTGTCACGCCGGAATGATGGCCGTGAGCAGAACGGAAGGGCGAAAAAACGTCATGCTCTTTTGCGCTAACCATGAAGAGATCGGCTCGACCTCAAATTCAGGGGCACAGAGCTCACTGCTCGATGGGTTGTTCGAACGACTTTGCGCCGACAATCAATCTCGCCGCATTGCTCTCAGCAACTCCTTTCTCGTGTCCATGGACAATGCCCATGCCACCCATCCTAACCACCTCGATAAGATTGATCCTCGCCACGAAATCTGTCTCAACAAGGGGCCGGTTATCAAACACAACGCCAATCAAAGATATGCTACAGACGCAGCCAGCGCCGCAATTTTCAAGGTGGTCTGTCGCCATGCAGGCATTCTGCCGCAAGAGTTCGTCATGCGCAGTGACCTCCCCTGCGGGAGCACTATCGGCCCAATGACCTCAGCTCGTCTCGGTGTGCCAACCGTCGATATCGGCGTCGCCAGCTTGGCCATGCATTCCATTCGCGAACTGACCGGAGCGCGCGACCCCTTGCTGCTGTTTACCGCCGTACGTCACTTTCTCGCCTGTGATATCCATAAATCAATGGCTATCTGAATTGATTATAACTCACTTCTATATTGCCGTCTTGGTGTCGGCATTCGTGCTATTGACACAACAAGCTGAGGCCATGGGAGGGCTGCGCGCTTCGGTGGAACGTTACCGCGAATCCGTGGTCCACGTCGACAATCTTGAAAAACTTACCGCCTATGACGACTATATTCGCTACTTTTCAGGGATTTCCTATTTTCAGCGCCGTCACAAAGTCAGCCCAGACTTTGTCCGGGCCTTGATCCTGGCCGAATCCGGCGCCAACCCTATGGCCATTTCCGAAAAAAACGCCAGGGGATTGGGGCAGATCCTGTATCCCACCGGAGTGCAAGCAGGCAAGGAACTATCCTCATTATTTCCGCCATTTCGTCATGTTTCTCATCGGACTCTGCGCGATCTGCGCGAGGAAGACCTGTTCGATCCAGCGGTCAACGTCCTTTTGACCTGTTATCTCATAGCCAAATACAACTATAAATACTCGGGAAGACTCGACCTGGTGGTCTCGGCCTGGA
>CAYSON010000023.1:12204-14431 GCA_964432635.1 uncultured Desulfopila sp. | reverse complement strand
GACCTTTTGTTGTTCCACCTGTTGTCCGGCGTACTGCACCAGAACGCGCTCGGCGGTCTCGGCGACCACCCCCATGTCGTGGGTGATCAGCACCAGGGACATACCTTTTTCCTTTTGCAGCTTGAGCAGCAGATCGAGTATCTGCGCCTGGATGGTGACATCAAGGGCGGTGGTCGGCTCGTCGGCGATGAGCAGCCGCGGATTGCAGGAGATGGCCATGGCGATCATCACCCTTTGGTTCATGCCGCCGGAGAGCTGGTGCGGAAAGGCGGTGAGACGTTTTTCCGGCTCGGAAATGCCGACCAGTTCAAGCAATTCGAGGGCTCTCTTTTTTCTTTCTTGGCGATCCATGCCGAGATGAATTTTCAGTGTCTCGGTCAACTGGAAGCCGACGGTGAAACAGGGGTTGAGGCTGGTCATCGGTTCCTGAAAGATCATTGCCATTTGGCAGCCGATGATCTTGCGTAATTCGGGCTTGCTGATGGTGGTAAGATCCTGGCCGTCGAAACGCAGGACGTCGGCGGTGACTGTGGCGGTCCAGGGCAGAAGCCCCATCAGGGCGAGCATTGCCACCGATTTGCCGGAACCGGACTCGCCGACGATGGAGACGATTTCCCCTGGTTCGATATGCAAGGAGACCCGGTCGACGGCGGTGAACTGGCCGCCGGCGGTCTGAAAGGTAACGCTGAGGTTGTCGATTTCGAGAAGGGGCATAAGGCTCAGGAGCGTTTGAGTTTCGGATCGAGGGCGTCGCGCAGGCCGTCGCCCATGAGATTAATGGCCAGCACCGTGGTAAGAATGGCGATGCCCGGAAACGTCACCACCCACCAGGCTCGCAGGATGAACTCACGGGCCTCAGCGAGCATGGTGCCCCATTCCGGGGTTGGCGGCTGAGCGCCCATGCCGAGGAAGCCCAGGGCGGCGGCATCAAGGATGGCGGCGGAAAAACTCAGCGCTGCCTGGACGATCAAGGGGGCCATGCAGTTGGGAAGAATGGTGACAAACATCAGGCGGAGTGAACTAATACCGATGACGCGGGCGGCGGTGACGTAATCCTTGGTCATCTCACCCATCACCGCAGCCCGGGTGAGCCGGACGTAGTGGGGCTGCTGGACGATGGCGATGGCGATCATGGCATTGATCAGGCTCGGCCCGAGCACCGCCACCATAACCAGGGCAAGGAGCAGGCTGGGAAAGGCGAGAACGATGTCCATGATGCGCATAATTAAGGTGTCGACGCGGCCGCGGAAAAATCCGGCGGCAAGGCCAAGGACGACCCCCGCCGCCAAGGCCAGCGAAACGACGATACAGCCGATAAACAGTGAATACTGCGCCCCATGGATGAGGCGCGACAGCATGTCGCGACCGATGGCGTCGGTGCCCAGGGGGAATTTGAGGCTGCCGCCTTCTTGCCAGAAAGGAGGCTGCAGCAGGGCGTCGCGGTATTGTTCGTTCGGGGCGTGCGGGGCAATGAAATTGGCGAAGACCGCCACTAGCACCACCCCGAAAAAAAAGGCCATGCCGACCACTGCGCCGCGGTTTTCACTAAAATAGGACCAGAACTCGGCAAGGACAGCACGGGTTCCAGTGGGACGGGTATCGACGACTTCCAGGGAAACGGTTTCAGACATGGCTTACTCGTTATGGCGAATTTGCGGGTTGATCAGGCCGTAGAGAAGATCGACCAGGAGGTTGACGACCATGACGATGGCGGCGATGAGCAGCAGGCCGCCCTGCACCGCCGGATAATCGCGGCGGAAGATAGAGTCGACCATCCACTTGCCGACGCCCGGCCAGGAGAAGATGGTTTCGGTGAGAATGGCCCCGGCGCAGAGCACGCCGATCTGCAGGCCGATGACGGTGATTACCGGAATCATGGCATTACGCAGGGCATGGAGGCCGATGACCCGTTGCGGTCCAAGCCCCTTGGCCTTGGCGGTGCGCACATAATCCTCGCTCAAGACCTCGAGCATCGCTGACCTGGTTTGGCGGGCGATGACCGCCATCGGATGGGTCCCAAGGACCGAGGCGGGCAGGATGAGGTGGGAAATCGCCGAGGAAAAAGCGCCGGATTGGCCCGAAAGGAGGCTGTCGATGAGCATAAAGCCGGTCACCGGCTCGAAATAATACATCAGCGAGATACGCCCTGAGACCGGGGTCCAGCCGCGCATGCCGGAAAAAAAAATGAACAGCAGTGACGGAAAAGCATTGATAAAAGGGTTCCTTC
>CAYSON010000023.1:0-12194 GCA_964432635.1 uncultured Desulfopila sp. | reverse complement strand
AAAAAATGATCAGCAACAATCCCCACCAGAAAATCGGCATCGAATAACCGGTCAAGGCCCCGGTCATCACCGTGTGGTCGAAGACCGAGCCGCGTCGGGTGGCGGCGATCATCCCCGCCGGCAGGCCAATGAATACCGAGATCAAGATAGCAAAGAAGGCCAGTTCCACGGTGGCCGGGAAGAGGGCGGCAAATTCCTTCAAGACCGGCTGCCTGGTGATGATTGAGGTGCCGAAGTCGCCGCTGGCCAGCTGTACCAGATAGAGGCCGTACTGGACAAGGATCGGCTTGTCGAAGCCCATATCCTTCATCAACTCAGCGTGACGTTCCGGACTCATGCCCCGCTCTCCGGCCATCAGCATCACCGGGTCACCGGGCAGGGTACGGATGAAAACAAAGGCCACCAGGGTGACGCCGAAAAACGTCGGCAAGACGACGATCAGTTTTTTCAGTAGATAGCCAAACATAAGGATAATCTCGGGAAAAAGTGTCGGCTGACAAGAAAAAAGGCCGGGTGGATGTCCCACCCGGCCTTCGCGGTTGACCGTTATTTCAGGTCAACGCCATAGAAGATGTTGCCGCCGAAGGGATCGATTTTCCAATCGACAACTTCTTTGCGGATTGGTTGGAAGACCACGGAGTGGGCGATGGTTGCCCACGGGGCCTGCTCTTTGAAGATAACCTGCGCTTTCTTGTAAAGTTCGGTGCGTTTTGCCGGATCGGAGATGACCCTGGCTTCTTTCATTATGTCGTCGAACGGCTTGTGGCACCACTGGGCGCGGTTGGCGTTACCGACGGCATCGCAACCCAGCAGGGTGTTGAGGAAGTTATCCGGGTCGCCGTTGTCACCGGTCCACCCGAGGAGCACAGCGCCGTCACGATCTTTTTCCTTGGAGCGCTTGAGGTATTCGGCCCACTCGAAAGAGACGATTTCGACGGTGACGCCGACGGCGGCAAAGTCGGCCTGCATCATTTCCGCCATGCGGCGGGCGTTGGGATTGTAGGGTCGCTGCACCGGCATTGCCCAGATCTTCATTTTCAGATCCTTGACACCGGCATCCGCCAGCATCTTTTTGGCGGTGGCGGGATCGTAGGGATCGTCGACGATGGCATCGTTATAGGACCAGATGGTCGGGGGAATCGGGTTTTTGGCGGCCTTGCCGGCGCCCTGATAAACGGCCTCAAGGATAGCCTGCTTGTTGATGGCCATGTTCAGAGCCTTGCGGACCTGAGCGTTGTCAAAAGGCGGTACAAGCGAGTTGTAGGCGAGATAGCCGACGTTCAAACCTTCCCGCTGCATCAGGTTGACCAGCGGATCCTTGGCCATGGCGGCGAGATCAGCCGGATTGGGGTTGACGAGGACATGACACTCACCGGCCTTGAGCTTTTGGTAGCGCACCGAGGGATCGGGGGTAATGGCGAAGACGAGATTGTCGATGGCCGGCTTGCCCCGCCAGTAATTGGGATGGGCCTGATAGCGGATGACCGCGTCTTTTTGGTAGGCGACAAAGACAAAGGGGCCGGTACCGACCGGCTCGAAGTCGAACTTATCCTGAGCGCCGGCCTTCATCAACTTGTCGGCATATTCGGCGGAGTGTACCGAGGCGAAGTCCATTGCCAGGGTGGCAAGCAGGGTCGCGTCCGGTTTCTGCAGGATGAATTTGACCGTATAGTCGTCGACTTTCTTGATTTCCTTGAGGGTGGTGGGCATCGACTGGCTGTTGAAGTACTCATACTTTCCAGCGCCGACTTTGTGGTAGGGGTGTTCCTTGTCCCACTGCCGCATGAAGGTGAAGACTATGTCGTCGGCGTTGAAGTCACGGGTTGGCGTGAAGTTGGCGGTGGTGTGGAACTTTACCCCTTTGCGCAGGTTAAAAGTGTATTCCAAACCGTCCGCACTGATGTCCCACTTTTCAGCGAGTCCCGGTTCCAGTTCGGTGGTGCCGCGCTTGAACGAGCTCAGTTTGTCGAACAACTGGCGCGAGGAGGCATCGAAGGTGGTTCCGGCGGTGTAGAACGCCGGAGTGAACCCTTCCGGACTGCCTTCAGAGCAGAACACCAGGGTTTTGGGTGCCGCCCATGCGCTCGCCGAGGCGAGCAGCATGGTTGCCCCACAGAATGCAGCAAGCAGCTTCGTGGTTTTTCTCATAGGGTATTATCTCCTCTAAAAATTTTTCCATGCAGGTCTTTTAGTAGACCTACGCCTGTGCACCTTTATCCGCCACCCAGGGCGACGTGGGAAGGTGCGGAAAACCTCGGATTTCATACAACCGCTTCCATACTAGAACGTTAGAGAGAAATAGTAAATTGGTTTTGCATGTTGCCCATGAAGAATTTCGGTGCGACAAAACATAGTTTACTCGTGTTAGCCATGAGGAGTCGAAGTCACTGATGGCCATCGCCATCGTCCACGACGGTGGGAATTTCGTGTCTCCAGACAGAGAAGGGATGATTCACCAGATTGGCGTTGTAAAAACGGCTGTCACCGGTAACTTCTCTGCCGATCCAGGGAGGAGTGGCGAAGTGCTCGGCGACATAGCCGAGTTCGATTTCCGCCAGGATCAATCCCTGGTTTTTTCCTTTGAATTCGTCTATTTCCCAGATAAAACCCTGGTAAGGTACTTTGGTTCGGGTCTTTTCGATGAGGGGCTTGAGGCAGAGGTGCTCGAGCATTTCCACGGCATCGTCAACGGGAATGGGGTACTCGTACTCTGGACGCGCCCCGCCGACACTCGGTCCTTTGATGGTCAGAAAGCCCTGATCACCTACCGTTCGCACCCGTACCGTGCGGCCCTTCTCCCGGTTGAGATAGCCTTGACGGTAGAGGACACCTGGTGCCAGGCCGCGCCAGCGGTCGTCGCGGACCAGGAATTTTTTTTCAATCTCTTTGCCCATATGGATGACCTTTGCGGGAAGCGGCAGGTGGCCCTGCCAGTTGTGTCGCGGAAAAATTGATGGTGGCGTGAATGGTGAGGAGAGGAAAGAGCAAGGCGACAACGAAGATGTTGACCAGTGGGATCATGCTGAGGAGTGCCGGCAGCAGACCGAGGCGCAGGGCCAGGCTCATGTGGCTGCGCAGCCACATGATTTTTTGACCGAGAGACCAGCGGCGTCGCGAAGCCGGATAGTCGATGAACATCAACGTTGAGTAAAAGGTATAGAGAAGAACCGCGATCAGCTGACCGAGGACCGGCAGGGTGCTGACAAAGAAGGCGGCCAGGGTAACTACCAAGCCGAACAGGGCGATTTTCAGCCCTTCGAGGATGTCGCGGAAGATGCCGGCCAGGGTGAATGCAGCGTCGGCCTCGAAGCGCTCCCCAGCTGTCAGCCGCTCCGCGCCCACGCTGAGTAGGGCGTAGCCGGGAGCGGTCAAGCTGTAGGCGAGGAGAAAGGAGAGATAAAAGGCGACCAGGCGCGAGACCAGGAGCAGCAGCCAGGTGCCCACCACCCAGGCCGAGTATTTCACCCAACCCCACAGAGTGTCGGTGACCGGGGCAACGGAGGTGAATCCGGCAGTGGCCTGATCGATAGTGTTGACGGACAGGGAGTAGCCGATCCAGGTGAGGAGGGCGGTAATCACGAAGAGGGCAAAGCTGAGCGCAAGGAGCTTGCCGTTGCCGAACATCATGGTCATGGACCGGGACAGGGGTTGGTAGCGGGCTGTGGATGTCACATTCGGTTGCGTTTCCATTGGATCTCTTGGTATAACGGGAAGGTTCGGCGAGATTCGCCGTGTTTGGCCGTGGTTGCCTTCTGGCAGGTCGCGTGTCGTCTTGGCCAAACGTGTCAGAGAGTATAGGCGCTTTTTCCTTTCAGGTAAAGACAAGTACTCTCCATCTCTAGGGCGTTATAGCGCATTCATGACAGAGCTCGCTAAAAAGCAGCGTCGACCGGTTTATGTGTGCCGGCAGTGCGGGTATCAAAGCGGCAAGTGGCTGGGGCGTTGTCCCGGCTGCGGCGAATGGGAGAGCCTCTTCGAAGAGGTCATCAAGAGCTCTGCCCTGCTCGCCTCCGATGTTGTTCGCCCGGTGCTCCTGGCCTTGGCTCCGGACGGCGATGAGGCGCGCCTGGCCACCGGTCTGGAAGAACTTGATCGGGTTCTTGGCGGCGGTATCGTTCCCGGTTCGGTGGTGTTGATTGGTGGTGAACCGGGTATCGGCAAGTCGACACTGCTCCTTCATCTGCTCGCCGCCGTTGCCTCTGCGGACAGAAAGGTGCTTTACGTCTCCGGCGAGGAATCGGCGGGACAGATCAAGATGCGGGCCAAGCGGCTTGATGCCATTCGTGATCAAGAATTCCTCGCCACCGAAAACGATGTCGAGCAGATCGTCGCCATGACCTGCGCCATGCGGCCCAGTCTGCTGGCGGTCGACTCGATCCAAACCTTGGTGTGCGGGGAACTGGCCTCCACCCCGGGGTCGGTCAGTCAGGTGCGGGAGTCGGCCTATCGCCTCCTTGGCATGGCCAAAAAGGAGAATATTCCAGTGATTCTCGTTGGTCACGTTACCAAAGACGGATCCATTGCCGGTCCCAAGGTGTTGGAACATATGGTCGACACCGTCCTCTATTTCGAGGGCGACCGCAATCACGCCTTTCGTATCCTGCGTACCGTCAAGAACCGCTTTGGGTCGACCAACGAGATCGGAGTTTTTGAGATGAAGGAGGAAGGCCTTGTGCAGGTCAGCAATCCTTCTGAGATCTTCTTGGCCGAGCGCCCCCTCAACGAACCGGGGTCGGTTGTGTTGCCCAGTGTCGAGGGGACCAGGCCGATCCTGGTCGAGGTGCAGGCCCTGGTCAGTCCCACCAATTTGGGAACGGCGCGGCGCACCGCCATTGGCGCCGACCAGCAGCGGCTCTCCCTGCTCTGTGCGGTTCTTGAGAAAAAGGGCGGCCTCGATCTCTATGGTCACGATATCTTTTTGAACATCGCCGGCGGCATGCGTATTGAAGAGCCAGCTCTTGATCTCGGCGTACTCTGCGCCTTGGCTTCGAGTCTTCTCGAAAAGCCCATTCCTCCCACCACCGTGGTTTGCGGCGAGGTCGGCCTCGCCGGCGAGGTGCGGGCCATTGGCCATGTCGATGTCCGTATCCGCGAGGCGCAGCGACTGGGTTTCACCCGCTTTGTCCTGCCCGCCGGCAACAAGGAGCGTTTAACCTGGCGTCCGGAGATCGAGCTGCTGCCGGTCGCCACCCTTCAGGAGTTGCTGCGCCGGCTGTTTCCCTGAGCCGGGCAAGACTATTACCCATCATTAACGAAGGAGCATCCATGAGCCACGATACCGGTCACGACCAGCATCACGAGGACCATTCGGTCAATATCAAGGTGGCAGTCTTTTTCATCGTCGTCCTGGTTGCCATCACCCTGATCGGCATCATCGGCTGAACGGCCAAACCCGCGAGAAACAATGGTTATGGAGAAGGGAGTGGAACGGCAGGTGGTCATCCTGATGACTGACATGGTCAGCTATTCCCAAAAATCCCTGGGCATGAGCCCAGAGGGGATTCGCGATTTCCTGATCGGCTACCACCACGACATTCACGACCTGCTCTGTCGGCAGGAGAGCTTCCCGATGGAACTTGAACCCTCCGCCGGTGACGGTAGCCTGGGGATCTTTGACAAACGTCCTGGTGAGGACAATACCGCAGTTTGCATCCGGGCCCTGCGGGCGGTGGTGCGGGTAGCTGAGGCCATTGCCGGGGGCAGGGTCGCCCCGACCCGCATGGGGCTGCTCCTCGGCAGAATCATCGAGGCGCGACTCGGCAGTCGCATGGCCAAATTCGGGGCAAGTTTTTCGGTGGCCAATCGTCTCGAAGAGTTGTGCGGCCACTTCGGCACGGTTTTTCTCATGGACCGAGAGATGGCCAGGAATTGTCAGGCCTTCGCTCCATATATGGTCAATATCGCCAAGGTCAGTCTGGCCAGCGTCGAGCATCCCATGAATTTCTTCACCCTCTACCTGCCGGGATTGCACCAGTGCCCCAAGGATATCGATGAAGAAATGCTGCAAACTTTCATCTCCATGAAGAATCGGGCCATGGAATATTTCGGTGGCAATCAGCTCACCGGCACGGCCCCCGATTTTCCCAGGGTGCGTGAGGAACTGCTCGCCGCCCAGCAGCTCTTTCGGGAACTGACCGGCAAGGAGGATTTGGCGATTGAACGGATTCTTGAGTATATCAGGGAAACTCCACTGCCCGCCGAGGACTTCGCCGTCACCGGCATGAAGCTGATGGAAAAAAAGCGTGACTCCCTGGGGGAACGACTCTTCCACCTCTCCAAGCAGCTTCTGCAGGCAATGAATCCCGATTTTTACCATGCCCTGGTGGTCGACACTTCCTGGGAACAGTATTTCAAATTGGAGTGGCGCAAGAAGGGAGAGGATATCATCACCATCGGCAGCGTCCCCGACGGTATCTACTATCTGGACAGCGGCAAGGCGCAGACCGTCAACGTCAGGGGTGAGTTGCTGTCGACGATAGAGGAGGGCTCGATCTTCGGAGAGATGGCCTATTTTGCCGATGAACGAAAACGTACGGCAACGGTCACCGCCGTAACCGATGTCGTGCTGCGTAAGATCAGCACCGAAAACTTCAAACAACTGCCGGTAATCATCGAGATCGTCCGGCAGATTGCTCTGGGGCGTCACCGGGAGATTATCTCCACACCAGGTCGCCCCGAGGATCGGGCCGCATCCCTGCCGTAGTACGGCAGGGATGCGGCCGGAGAATTGCACCTATTTGGTCGTCAGCACCACGTAGGTCGAGTAATCGCCAAAACGTACCCGCAATAGCAATTTCCCCGACTTGCTCGACTCGCTGAGCGACGTTTTCAGATCACTGAGATTCTTCACTTTGACTTTGTTGATCTCCTCGACCAGATAGCCCGGCTTGAGACCAGAAAGACTGGCGGGGCTGCCCGGTTGCACACCGCTGATGATCAGACCGCTGGCGTCCTTGAAGTTGAACCTCTCCGCCAACTCCTGGGTCAGGGGCTGCAAGGTCAAGCCGTATTTATCCAGGGTCTCTTTTTCCTTCTCCACTTTGGTAGCAGAGCTGGTAGCAGAGCTGAAGCCGGAGGGTTGTTCCCCGATGGTCACCTGGATCTTCTTTTCGCGACCGTCGCGGATAATGTCGAGAGCAGCCTTGCTACCTGGAGGGAGCAAGGCGACACGATTGCGCAGGTCGGAAACGTCGCTGAGCGCCGAATCGTTGAGGCGGAGGATGATGTCGTCGCGCTGCAGGCCGGCGCCACTGGCCGGGGAATCCTTCTGCACCTCGCTCACCAGAATCCCTTCCGCCTTCTTCAGGCCGAAGGATTCCGCCAGGTTCTTGTCGACGTTCTGGATGACCACTCCCAGCCAGCCCCGCACCACCTTTCCCGAGGCTTGCAGTTGATTCTCAATTGATTTCGCCATGTTGATCGGGATGGCGAAGCCAATGCCCATATAACCGCCGGTACGCGAGAAAAGGGCGGTATTGATACCTACCACCTCGCCGCGACCGTTGAGCAAGGGACCGCCGCTGTTGCCGGGATTGATGGCTGCATCGGTTTGGATGAAATTTTCGTATTCGTTGATACCGACACTGGACCTTCCGGTGGCACTGACCACGCCGACGGTCACCGTCTGGCTGAGGCCGAAGGGGTTGCCGATGGCGATAACCCACTCGCCCACCTCCAGGGCGTTGGAATCGCCGAGGGCCAGTACGGGTAAGTTGGCGGGATCGTCGATCTTGAGCAGGGCGACATCGCTTTGCGGGTCGGTGCCGACGATCTTGGCGACGAACTCACGGTTATCGGAGAGTACCACCTTGACCACATCGGCATCCTCGACCACATGGTTGTTGGTGAGGATGTGCCCTTTTTCACTGATGATGAATCCCGAACCTTGACCACGCTGCCGGAACTCTTGCTGCCGGGGCTGCTGCTGGCGAAACTGCGGCCCGAAAAACTGTTCGAAAAAGGGGTGGTTGAACATCTCTTCGGCGCTCTGGTCACCGTAGGCGCCAGGCTTTGAAGATTTTTCCACTTTGATGTGCACCACCGCCGGTTTTGTTTTCTTGACAACGTTGACAAAGGCCTTGGAGTAACGGTCGAGAATCGCGGTGTCACCTTCGGTCTCGCTTTTGGCAAAGCTGTTCCCAGCAGTGAGGGCCAGGCAGAAAAGAACCAGGGCCAGCCAACTGGGCAGTGCGAAGCGGGTTGTCTGAATATACATTGCAAGCTCCTTTAATTACAGGTTGAAAGTGGGAAGCAACCGTCAAACGATTCTTCCGCAAACGAGAACATGGTGTCTTGCTGCAACTGTAAGCGGGAACATTGGAGCGTCAAGAAAGATTACTGAAATGTAATCCTTGGAATAATAGAGCAGAGCGAGGCGCAGCCTCGCTCTGCTCTATCGCGGGTGGTGCGGAGATCAGCTGCGAATCATGTCGGCAATCTGGAAGGCGACCTCCAGGCTCTGTTCGGCATTGAGGCGTGGATCGCAGGAGGTCAGGTAATTGGCGGCGAGTTGTTCGTCGACGATATTGTGGGCGCCGCCGGTGCACTCGGTGACATTGTTGCCGGTCATTTCGAAATGAACACCACCGGGAATGGTGCCCTCCGACCAATGGGTCTCGAAAAAGCAGGTGATCTCAGAGAGGATATCATTGAAATTGCGGGTCTTGTGGCCGGAGCTGGCGGTGTAAGTATTGGCGTGCATCGGGTCGCAGCTCCAGACGATGTTGAATCCTTCCTTTTTCATCTCCTTTAACAGCAGTGACAAGGCTTTTTCGATATTTTTCATGCCGAAACGGGTGATCAGGGTGAGGCGACCCGGCTCATTGGCGGGGTTGAGAATCTGCACCAGTTGTTTGATATCGTCGAGGTCGTAACCAGGCCCGATCTTTACCCCGATGGGGTTGTGGACGCCGCGCAGGAATTCGACGTGGGCGCCGTCCACCTGACGGGTCCGTTCGCCGATCCACAACATGTGCGCCGAACAGTCGTAGTAGTCGCCGGTGATCGAGTCGACCCGGGTCATCGCCTCCTCGTATTGCAGCAACAGGGCTTCGTGTGAGGTAAAGAGTTCAGTCTGGTTGATCTGCGGGGCGTCGGCAGAGATGCCGATGGTCTCCATGAACTTGATGGCCTGGCTGATCTGCTTTGCCATGCGATCATAAGAACGGCCCATCGGCGATTGGGCGACGAACTCCTGGTTCCAGGCCTGAACTCGCTGCAAAGAGCCGAAACCGCCGCGGGTGAAGGCGCGCAGCAGGTTGAGGGTCGAGGCCGCCATGTTGAAGCCTTTGAGCATGTACTTGGGATTGGGAGTGCGTGCCTCGAGAGTGAACTCAGCCTGGTTGACCATATCCCCGCGATAGGAGGGCAGGGTCACGCCGTTTATGGTTTCGGTGTCGGAGGAGCGCGGTTTGGCGAACTGGCCGGCGATACGGCCCATCTTGACCACCGGTTTGCCACCGGCATAGGTGAGGACGACCGCCATCTGCAGCAGGACTTTCAAGGTTTCGCGGATGTTGGGAGCACTGATCTGGGAAAAATTCTCGGAACAATCGCCACCCTGCAGCAAAAAAGCCTCGCCCTTGGCGGCCTGGGCGAGCAGCCGTTTGAGTGAGCGGATCTCCCCGGCAAAGACCAGCGGTGGCAGGGAGGCGAGATCAGCGAGGACCCGGTCAACCGCCTGCTGGTCGGGCCACGAGGGCTGCTGTAGGGCAGGATAGTTCTTCCAGCTACTTTTGCTCCAACTCTTTTCTGTATTCGGCATTGGCGAAATCCTTCTTCTGATAATGGTCATTTGCCCCTGGGGTTAAGTCGCGCCGTTTCGGCACCATCCGGGATGGGCCGTGGAAATCTGCTCCTCCCCATTGCACCTTGAGCTGTGGTTGGTGTCAGTAACAACACCGTTCGACATCAAAGGCATTGAGAATGCGCAGTTCCCTTTCGCGACGCAGGTCATCGAGGGGCGGCAGGAATTCCAACTGTGACGGCATGGCTGCGGCAGTGCGATAGTCGGGAATGGACTCTACCCCATAGGCGAGGATCTTACCAGTCTTTGTCTCGAGAAGTTCGGCATCTTGACCGTTTGTGACTACCGCCAGGGGGATGCGGTAGGATGAATTGAGGACCCTGGCGGCGGCGATGGCGGCGCGCTCGCGACTCACCAGGGAACCGGGGCCATAGCGGAGCAGCAACACCATCCTGTCGTCGATGACCACGGTAAGCTCAATGGTCGATACCACGAAACAGCGGGAAAAAAGGGTCTCTATGCGCAGTCGCGGTATCAGGGTGTGTCGCGGATAGCCTTTTCCTTCGACCATCAGTTGACTCAAGTGTTGGCGAATGCGTTCGTCGTCGGTATCGGTCAGTTCCTCTCCGGTCAGGTAATCGTTGAGGGTGCCGTAGATGAGATGGTGTGGCTTGGGAACTTTCATGGCGGCTCTGAAGAGGTGAGGGTCGTTTTCGCTGGGAGCATGCCATTACACTAACAATCGCCTGCGGATTGGCAAGAGTGTCACTGCCGCGTCCGGTTGGGCAGGAAAAATCGTCGATAGGGGCGGGGGAGCATTGAGACCTTTGGCAATCCTCGTTGGGTAGAGTACAATGAGCAGCCACAGCTGTAACAACTTTTCGTCAACGAGAGCCATAAAGGAGGTCGAAATGGAAAGAACATCATGGATCATGCGAAGTAGCGGCATGCTCGCCGCCACCCTTTTGTTGAGTTGCTGGTCCCAGGTGGCGGTGGCCGCCGGTCCGGTGGCGGTGGCACCGGGGCAATCCGCCACGTTAATGGAAACGCCGTCCAGCCGCCCGGTGTCGTTCAGTGTCAAAGGCGGCGTCGGTTATTTGACCGGGGAATCGACGGAGGTGGTCTATTGGCCGAATCGCGGCAACCACAAGGCGAGCGAACTGACCTGGGCCATTGACGACCTGTTCATGGCTGGGGTTGGCGCCAACCTCAAGATCCGCGACTTCATGGTCGTCAACTTCACCGGTTGGTTTAAGGTCACCGATGGCGAAGGGTCCATGGATGACTACGATTTTTTGAACGTCGGCGGCGACTGGACCGATTTGTCGCGCCATGAGAACACCGATGTCACCGAGGGCAGCATCGTTGACCTCAGCGTCGAATTCAATATCGTTCGTGCCGACAGCTTTCAGCTCAAAGCCATTGGCGGCTACAAGCGCGATAATTTCGCCTGGGAGGCCCTTGGCGGCGAGTACACCTATTCCGAGAATGGCGGCTTCCGTAACGAAACCGGCACCTTTCCGGATGGCTTGGCGGTCATCGGTTACGAGCAGACCCTCACCTCCCTGTATGGTGGGATCGGCGTAGGCATACAGACCCCGATGTTCGAACTCGCCGGGCGGCTGATCTATTCACCAATCGCCCAAGGCGAGGCCACCGACAACCATTATCTGCGGAATCTCGTTACCTACGATGAGGGCGAGGATGGTGACATGCTCGCCTTCGATGTCGCCGGAACCTTCGTTCTTTCCCCCAACTTTGCCCTCGAGGTCGCCTACAGCTACCAGAAATACGACATGATGCAGGGTGATTCGGAATGGCATTATCGTGACGAAGGCGTCATTATCCTGGTCGAGGATGGCGCTGGCATGGACCAGACCTCGTCTTTGTTTTCGGTAATGCTGCGCTATACCTTCTAGCCCCTCGTTCGCTGAGTTATCCGCCTGAAACACAGAGGGCCCGCCGACCGCACTGGTCGCCGGGCCCTCTGTGTCATTGTGTTACCGTAAGGTTCAGATCTTGGGCAGGTTGGCCAGCGACTTGGCAATGGCCTCAGCCGGGTAGTCGTAGTCGTGGAGCTGTCCGGAGTAGAACTTGTCATAGGAACCCATATCGATCAACCCGTGGCCGGAGAAGTTGAAGAGGATGGTCTTGGGTTCTTCGGGGTCACGCATCGCCTCGATGATGGCACCGCGAATGGCGTGACAGGTCTCCGGGGCGGGGATGATCCCTTCGGTTTTGGCGAAGAGCACGCCGGCCTGGAAGCATTCGAGTTGATGCAGCTTCATCGGCTCGACGATCTTCTCGCGCACCATGGCCGAGACGATCGGGGCCATGCCGTGATAGCGCAGGCCGCCGGCGTGGATGCCCGGGGGGATGAAGTCGTGACCGAGGGTGTACATATAGAGGAGCGGCGTGGTCTGGGCGACGTCGCCGAAATCGTAGGCCA
>CAYSON010000022.1:0-14656 GCA_964432635.1 uncultured Desulfopila sp. | reverse complement strand
TCGCGGACCGCCTCCCGGCCCATTGCGAATCGATCGTTCCAGGAGAGGGGGCGCTCGAAAATAAGCGGTTGGCCAATCCGCACCTGTTGCACCCAGTCCTCAATCCAGCTTTCCAATTTCAGCCGACCGATTACCCAACCGGCAACCATGGCAATCAACAGTCCGGTTACAAGATAAAGGCCGGCGATCTTCCAACCAAGCAATCCATAGAGCAGCACCAGGGCAATCTCGTTGACCATGGGCGCCGCAATAAGGAAGGAAAAGGTTACCCCCAGGGGAATGCCGGTCTGGACGAAACCGATAAAGAGCGGAACGGCCGAACAGGAACAGAACGGGGTGACCGTCCCCAACAGGGCGGCCATGACATTTCCCAACGTTTCACGTTGGCCAGCCAGGTAACGACGTGTCCGCTCCGCTGTAAAAAAGGAACGGACAAAGCCAACGACGAAGACAATCAAGGTCAGGAGCATCATGACCTTCGGCGTATCGTACAAAAAGAAGCGAACCGCCTCCCCGAGATGACTTCCCGCTTCGATCTTCAGTAACGAATAGGTGAGATAGGCGGCTAACGGCTCCAACTGCAGATAGATCACCAGCCAGAACCCAACCCCGAGCAGACTCAGGAGACCGACTTGCCAAATCGGTCTCCCGGTTTTAGTCGTCGCCCGGTTGGCCTGCGGTTCGGCACAACTACATTTAGAAGGTTGAATGGGTTCCATAGCTTCTCTCTGTGATGTTGATAACGTTCACCACCTTCTCCCAGGTTTGCACATTTGGTACTTTGACCAAATAATTGGGCAAAAAAATCCACCCTACTTGGAGCGAACCAGTTCGATATGCTTCTGTGCCGTGGCCTGCAGCACCGCCTCGACACAGGGTATAAACTGCATGATGCAGGGCACCTTGAGTCGATAGTAGACCTGCTTGCCGCGCTTGTCGTCAACCACCACCCCGGCCTGCTTGAGGACGGTGAGATGCTTGGAAACCGTGGAAAAATCGGCGTCGAGGGGTTCCACCAACTCACACACGCACTTTTCGCCTTCGCTCAGTTGCTCGGCGATCCACAGTCGAGTAGGATGGCCAAGGGCTTTGAGCACCGCCGCCTTGGCCTCGAGCAGGGCCTTTTCATGGTGATTCATAGTCGCCTCTTGTTGTCGTATTTGGTAAAACAACCAAACGTTCGTGTCAAGCGAAAAACCCCTTGCCGAGTTTTTCGTCACCACTTATTCCTTGAGCTCCGAAAGGATTTCCATCCCGGCCTCCTTTCCCGGCTCATTCCTCAACCAACGCCGCTAGCAGCGGCCAGAGGTTATCATGATAGTCTGTGACGCCCATGTCCACCTCTATCCGCAGTTCAGCGCCGAACGGCTGCTGGCAAGCGCCCGAGATAATTTTTTTTGCCGGTGCCGCGACTGCTGGTTCCCCCCTCCGGCCATGGTGCTTTTTCTCGCCGACACTCCGCGCGCCGAGGGTTTTGCCCTTTTTAACAAAATGGCCGAAAGCGGTCAATTTCTGGGCAAGTTCCAGCTGCGGCAAACGGCGGAGAAGGATTCCCTGCTCGCCCTCGACGCGGAGCGACCCGAGGAACGCCTCATCCTCATTGCCGGACGGCAACTTGTCACCGCCGAAAAAATCGAGGTGCTCTCTCTGGCCTCCCCCGCCATCCTCGAGGATGGCCTGAAGCTGGCACAGACGGTGGCACAGATCCACAAGCGGGGTGGTTTAGCCGTCCTGCCCTGGGGCGTCGGCAAATGGCTGGGAAAACGGAGGGCGATCATCGGCGACTACCTGAGCCAGGCCGACCCCGGTGGTCTCTTTGTCGGTGATAACGGCGGCCGCCCCAACCTGTGGCCAGCGCCTCGGCTTTTTGATGTCGCCGCCGGTCGGGGTATAAGGCTTCTGCCGGGCAGCGATCCCCTGCCCCTGCCGGCGGAGGAATTACGCGTCGGCTCATACGGATTCCGCTGCCAAGGGAGCTGTGGGGACCAGCATCCGGCAAGGGACCTTCGCCTCCTGCTGGCCGCCGCCACGGACTTCCCCACCTTCGGCACAAACGCCAACCTCTCTTGCTTTTTCAAGACGCAGATCGCCCTGCGCCTTATGAAATAGCCTCTCCAGCCTGCGCAGCGCCCTGGAGGGGCCGCCAACGCTCAAGCCCAGCCATGATTACCACCAGGGTGGCAAGCCAGACCACCCGGCTCTGGTAGCGATCGTGGGGATTGGAGAGGGCTCCGCAGATAAAGGCATTGCCGAGAAGAGAAAAGAGCACGAACAGCGCCAAGGCCGCTATCCCGTGCCGTCTGGTGCACACTGCCCAACTTATAACGATCAAAAGGAATATCCCGGAAACATGCGCCACCGGCACATGGATGCGGTTGAGTGCCTCGACCAGAGTCGGTGTGATCTCCCCCTTCTGCTGCCGCGCCTCGTTGAAGACCAGCGAGGTTGCCTGGGGCAGGATATTGGTAAAGACGTTGCGGGTGTCGTTGTGGATTTCCCCCAGTTGGTCAAAAGACTTCACCATCACCGCCTGTTGGGCGGTGGCTTGGAGGGTGGTCCACAACACCGCGCTGGGATAGGTGGTAACGCAGGCGCGTACCAGATAGCCGAGCTCGATATCGGCCTCCCTG
This sequence comes from uncultured Desulfopila sp., assembly GCA_964432635.1. Taxonomy (GTDB): domain Bacteria; phylum Desulfobacterota; class Desulfobulbia; order Desulfobulbales; family Desulfocapsaceae; genus Desulforhopalus_A. The sequence goes on along the minus strand of CAYSON010000022.1, from coordinate 12,026 downwards.
CTCCATTCGCCCAGATCGCGAAAAGCCGAGTCCTTGCCCCAAAGAAAGTCGTCGCCTTTCTGGGGTATGCGCTCCTGCAGGGAGCAGAGCTTGATCCCCGGCACTGGGCAATGCTCCTGCAGCCAGCGCTGGGCAATGCCGGCCTGAACGAGGCGGCCAAAGACAAAACTCGGACCACCCGGGGTATAGGTGGCTTGACCAACAAAAAAGAGATGGAGCAGCGGCATCAGTACCAGGGCGGCTGCCACCGTCGCCAGAGGCGGCAGCAACCGCACCTCCTGCCCCCAGCCCCGCTTCTGCACCAGCACCCAGAAACCGGCAATCACCAGGATTAGACCGATGGCCAGGGCCAGGGCCGACATATGCGACAGTAAAGCGAACAGCACCACCAGCACCAGTGCGCCACGCTCGATAATGCCGAGCTTATTCCAGCTGAACCCAAGGAGGTAAAGGGCTACCACCATCAACCCTTCCCAGCAATCGGGCATCAGTTGTCCGGTCGACCAGGCGATTCCAGTTCCCAAGCTGAGACCAATGGCCACCACAACCGTTGCAACCGCTCCGCAGGGCAGGTGGTGGACCCGCAACAACAGCCGCAACAGCCAGAAGCACACCACCCCCTGTACGAGCACTGGTCCGAACCAGAATCGCCAACCCAGTGAAGTGCCCCACAGGTAGAGTCCGTAAAAAAGGGAGCGGCCGGCCTGTAGCTCCATGGTCAGCACCCCCCTCACGTAACCGCCGCTATCGAAGAAGACCAGGGGGAAACCGTTCCACCAGACCGGGGCAAGGAGAACGGTCACGCCGACCAGCAAAGACACTGTCCAGGCAAAAGCCTGCCACTTACGGTAAGAAAAGACCATTGCAATGCGCTCCATCACCTTATTGCTTCAAGACCATAACACCCCGAGACCTACCGTGGCGAAAAACGCTAGCTGGTGGTGGTTGTTTTGGCAAGGGCTTTCTGATGAGGCAAAGATGTCCAACGCCATCGACCTTTGCTTGCAAAGGGGGATCGATCTGCGCTACCATATTTGTGAGCCATGATTCTTCTGCCACAGCTGCTCCCCCCTCAACCGCCCACAGCCGCCATGACCCTACCGCAGCTTCGCGACGTCGACACCCACGATGCCTACATCAACCGAGAGTTGAGCTGGCTCGCCTTTGCCAGGCGGGTTTTGGAGCTTGCCGAAGACGACACCCAACCCCTGCTTGAACGGGTCAAGTTCGCCGGTATCATGGGCATGATCTTCGACGAATTCGTCATGAAACGCATGGGCGGACTGCACCACAAAGAACGCACCAAACCCGATAAACAGAGCTACGACGGGCTGACCCCAAAGGAGGAACTGACCCTGTGCCGGGAAGAGTTGCAGCGGCAGATGGAGATCCTCGGCAACCTCTTCGAAGATGTCCTCAAGCCGGCTCTTGATGCCCAAGGCATTCATTTTCCCGACTACGACAGTCTCAGCGACGAGGACCAAGGGTTTCTCAGCAGACACTTCGAGGAATCGGTGTTGCCTATCCTGACCCCTCTCGCCGTTGATGCCGCCCACCCCTTTCCCTTTATCAGCAACCTCAGCTTTAACCTGGCCATCGTCATCACTCAGGAGGACGGACGCAGCCGCTTCGTGCGCCTGAAAGTGCCCGCCAACCGCAAGCGCTGGGTGGCCCTGCCGGAAGGGCGTGGCTATGTCCGCCTGGAGGAGATCATCGCCCACAACCTCGCCCTGCTTTTTCCCCAGTCGGTATCCTTTGCCGTCTATTTCTTCCGAGTCAGCCGGGCCGCCAAGGATAACCCCTGGGACCGCGCCCGTCTTGACGACCTGAGCGCCGAGGACATGGAACCGGGCTCAATCATCGGCATGGTTACCGCCGAACTCAACTACCGCAAATTCGCCGGCATCGTCCGCCTTGAAGTCGCCAGCGACACCCCGGAGGACCTGCGCACTTGGCTGATCGACCGACTGGCGATTGATCCGTCGCAGTGCCTGCCCCTTCGCGGCATTCTTGCTTTCCGCGACCTCCTCGACCTGAAGATCGACGGCCGCAACGACTTACGCCACCCTCCGCACCAGCCAAAAACCCATCCTCGCCTCAGCAACATTCCCCTCGAGGATCACAACGCCTTTTTCGACGAGATCAAAAAAGACGATCTGCTTCTCCACCTGCCCTATGACGACTTCGATACCTCGGTGCTGCTTCTCCTGCAGCACGCCGCCACCGACCCCAAGGTCCTGGCGATCAAGCTCACCATCTACCGCACCTCAACCCAGTCGCCGATCGTCAAGGCGCTGATGGAAGCGGTGCAGCGCGGCAAGCAGGTGGCGGTGCTGGTCGAGATCACCGCCCGTTTCGACGAGGCCCCGAACATCGCCTGGGGCAAGACCCTCGAACAGGCCGGCGCCCACGTGGTGTACGGCGTGGAGCGGCTCAAGACCCACGTCAAACTGGCCATGGTATTGCGCGAGGAGGATGGCGGCATCAAGCGTTATGTTCATATTGGCACCGGAAACTACCATACCGGAACCGCCCGCCTCTACGGCGACCTCGGTATCCTCAGCTGTCGAGAAGAGTTGGGTTGCGACGTCAGCCGGCTCTTCAACGAGCTGACCGGGGCAATCACCACCCAGGATTACCGGCTGCTGCTGGTCGCCCCGCACAACATGCGCCAGCGCTTTATCGACCTGATCCGCCAGGAGGCGGACAACAAGCGCGCCGGACTTCCTGCTGGGATCCGCTGCAAGATGAACCAGCTGCAGGATCGCCAGATCATCCGCGAGCTCTACCTCGCCGCCCAGGCCGGCGTCGCCATCTCCCTCAACGTCCGCGGCCTGTGCAGCCTACGGGCTGGTATTCCCGGCCTTTCTGACACCATTCGCGTCTACAGTATCGTCGGCCGCTTTCTCGAACACAGCCGAATCTATCGCTTTGAAAACGGTGGCCAGCCGCTCTTTTTTATCGGCTCCGCCGACTGGATGAAGCGCAACCTCGAATCGCGCATGGAAACGATCATGCCGGTGCAGTGCCCGGCCCTGCAGCGACACCTGGAGGAGATTCTCTCCGTCTACGAAGGGGACAACACTTTTTCCTGGGACATGCAGGAGGACGGCCACTATAAGCGGCGACGGCCACAACCGAACGAGCACCCCCTGTCAGCGCAGAGCCACTTTGCGCAACACGCCGGTGGCCGGCGCAATTCGCTCTCCGACGATGTTGTTGAAACTCAGAGCCTGTAATACCATCCCGCCATCTGCACGTTGAGGCTGGCATTGGACTGGTGATAATAGCCGTAGACATGGCCATAAGTGTCGCGAACAAGAGTTTCACGGGAAAGAGAAGATTGATCATTGGAAAAGCGCACTCGGCAGCGGTTCTGTTTCGCCATCAGGGAAACAGGTGCGAGGGGCAGAAAGGGAGAATCAGAGGATATCGGCCAATCGTACCGCGTCAAGATAGAAGGTTTGAATCTTCTCCGGGTCGAGCCGCAGCTGCGTAAGCTTTTCATCAACTTCCGCCCAGTTGCACTTTTCGTAAGCCTCCACCAGCAGCAGAAATGGTGCCAAGCTTCCGCTTTTCTGTACCAGCGCCTCCCGCACCTCGGCCGACAACGGCAACCGCCCCATCAGAACCTCCATGTGATTGTCGAGCATGGCATCGAGCAGGGAAAAGAGGCCGAGCATGAACAACTCGCCCTCGTTGATACCAAGGGCGATGGCCACCTGCTCGAGGAATTTGCCGCGAATTGCCGATATACGCAATAATTCGTCGGGTTTCTGCTCCGCCAGACGGCTGGCGACGATCAATGAAACGAACATGCGTATCCCTTGTTCGCCAAGAAAGGCTATGGCCTGACGGATCGAGGACACCGGCTGCATCCGCGCGAAGTAAGCGGAATTGAGGTAATTGATAAGCTTGAAGGAAATGGCCACATCCTGGTTGATCAGCTCCTCCAACTGCCGAACCTCCATGTCCGGACGATTGACCTCGCAGATCAGCCGAGCCAAGGTGAGCTGCGACGGGGACACTTCACGATTTTTGAGAATCTCCGGCTTGGCGAAAAAATAGCCCTGGAAATATTGAAAGCCCAAGGCCTTGGCCTTCAGGAACTCCTCGTGGGTTTCGATCTTTTCGGCGAGCAGGCGGCATCGTCCCCCCTTGATGCGCTTGAGCATCTCGGCAATTTCTTCAAGAGGGGTGAGGCGAAAATCAATCTTGATGATTCTCGCCATGTCGATCAACGGCTGCAGGTTATCGCGAAAGACAAAATCATCGAGGGCAAGCAGATACCCCTTTTGCTGCAGGTCGCGGCAGGCCTCAATGACCTCCTCCGTCGGCTGTACGTCCTCGAGAATCTCAACAACGATCTCGCTCTTGGAAAACAGCATCGGTACGCGGCGGCGCAACAGTTCTTCGGTAAAATTGATAAACACCAGCTTGCCACCAGAGATGCGCTCGATGCCCACAGTGAAAAAGGACGACGACAACAGGCTGGAGGTGGCAATGCCCCCATCGATGCCGGGAAAGGCGTTGGACATACCGGTGCGAAACAGCAGCTCGTAGGCAAACAGCTTCTTGCTGCCGTGAAAAATCGGCTGTCGTGCCACGAATGCATCCATCAACTCACCTTCGGCTCAGGGGAAAGAGGACCTGCTGCAACTGAACATAGGTCAAGTATACACATCAACCCCCTGAGAGAACAAGGGTTGGCAGCAATTTTCTTGGCCTCCCGAGACCTGCAAGCAATTACAACAAGCCCTGGCTCTTGTACCACTGGGCAGTGGCGCTCAATCCCCGCTGCAGCCCATACTGCGGGGCATAGCTGAGCAGACGCTGTGCCTTGCCGATATCAAAAGAACGGCTCTTGGTGAAAAAATCGACGCGACGGCGATAGATGGGGGGCTCGACGCCCAGAGGGATGCAGATCTTTTCGCACAGCGACCCGGCCAATTGGAAGGGCCAGGCGGGAATATGGATCTTGCGGTCTGGCTTAGCAAGAATGGCGGCAATGGTGGTCAGCAGTTGGTCGAGGATCATGTTTTCGCTGCCGCCGATAATAAAAACCTGGCCGACCGCCTCTTCCTTTTCTGCCGCGAGAAGAAAGCCGCGCACCAGATCATCGATATAGACCATGTGGTAATAAATCTTGCCGCTGCCGATCACCGGGGTGATGGGTTGTGCCGCCAGACGAAAGAGCTTGAGCAAGCGCGTATCGCCCGGCCCATAGATGGCGGTGGGACGAATGACCGACAGCGCCAGGCCGTTTTTTTCGGCGAACTCACGGGCCAGGAGCTCGCCTTCGAGCTTGGTGCGCTGATAGATATCGGCTGGGGCAAAGGGCGACTCCTCGTTGGCCGGTGGTTCTTTGACATCGCCATGGACACCGACGGTGCTGCAATGGACGAAGCGGCGCACACCATTGCGCAAAGCCGCTTCGAGCAGGTGGCGGGTGCCGGTGACGTGGATGTCGTGATAGTCCTGGTCCACCGAGGAAGCGGAACGGTACATGGCGGCGATGTTGAAGACCTTGTCGACGCCGGCCACCGCCGTTTCCACCGCCCGAGGGTCGCGAATGTCGCCCTCCTGCACCTCAAGTCCCGGGTGGGCGGCCAGGGCAACCCGCTTGCTGCTGCGTACCAGCAGCCTGACGCCGACCCCTTCGGCAAGCAGGGTTTTACTGAGATTATGCCCGGTAAAGCCGGTGCCGCCGGTGACGAGTACCTTCATAGTGATGCCAGGGGTTGAATTGACGGGGGTAAGGCAGATACAATGGTGTCATAAAATCCTTGCAGTTTGATGCGGTAGGCGGCCAGCGAGTAGTTGTCCCGCGCCACCTGGCGGCCTCGGGCGCCAAGCTCGGCGCACCAGGCCGGATCCCCGAGCAGCTCGACCATGGCCTCGGCCATACTTTCGGGGTTGGGGGCCGCCAGACAGGCGAACTCACGACTCAGCACCTGGGTATGGGTGGGCAGGTCGGTGGCCAACACCGCTCTGCCGGAATCGAGATAAGAGTAAAGCTTCATCGGCGTGTTATTTCCGGTGATGCGCGGCGACAACAAGATATCGGCCTGGCGCAGGTAATGGCCGAGCAACTCCACCGGCCGCGGCCCGCAAAAATGGACCGCATCACTCAATCCCAGCTCCTCGGTGCGCCGACGGTAGAAATCGATGCTGGGAGGGGTTCCACCAATGAGCACGATATTGCCTCGGCAACCGCGCTGTCGCGCCAGGTGAAAGCTGTCGAGCAGCAGATCGATGCCCTGATAGCGCTCAAGATTGCCGACGTAGAGCATCATCGGACCCTCCAATCGCAACTCCCGACGAAGATCCTCCTCGCCCACGGCACAGGCCTCAAGCAGGCTGATGTCCTCAAGGCGCAGCACCGGTTTATCGGGGGCGCAGGTGTGGACAATCTCCTCCAGAGCACGGCATACCGCCACCACTCCGCAGCTCGAAGTCACCGCGCGCTTTTCACAAAAGCGCAACAAGGGCGCCACCACCTTGAAACTGGGGAGCTTTTCCACTACCTGTTGGGCCAGCGAGGAGTCCATGTCGTAGAGGTAGGGCACGGAAAAAACCCATTTTACCACCATGGCCAAAAAAGCCGCCTCTTCCACAGCGTGTAGCAGATCAAAACGGTAACGACGCATCAGGGCGATGGCGGAACAGAGCATGGCGATATCGCAGAGGATCTTTTTCCCCGAAAGCGACGGCGGAATGTTGGCGATGCCAGGGATGGCGGGGATACGGTGCAGGGTGACTCCGGGCAGATCAACCTCCTCCCCCTCGTGGAAGACCAGGAGATGGATGTCATGGCCGAGCCGGGCCAATTCCTCGGCGAGTAGACGGACCGCGATGGGGGTGCCGCGATTCTGAAAAAAGGGCTGGGGGGCGAGGATGAGGATGGTCTTTTTGATGGCGCCACCGTTCATGCCTGGCGTCCTCCCCTGACCTCTCGGTCGGCGCGAACGATGATCGGCGAGCCGAACACCCCGGTGAGGCCGCAGAGGCGGCTGCCACCCTCGAGGAGGGTCGACAGCCCCCGGTGGCCGAGCTTGCGGTGCACTACCATGGGCAGGAAGAACTCGGGGCGGAAGGTCGGCGCCGGAAAACCATGCCGCGCCAGTTCCTTGGCAATCTCGGAGCGGTAAAATAGGGTGAAGGTGCGGGTGTTGCCCTCCATGCGTTTCTTGGCGGCAAAGAGCAGCTGATAGAGAACGTTGCTGGAGCGGCGATCCGGATAATCGACGACCACGCACGTTCTGGCAACGCGGCACATCTCGGCGAGCAGTTGTTGCCAGCGCTCGGCATGGGGCAGCAGACGAAAGGCCATGACCACATCGAAGGAGCGGTCGGCAAAGTGCAGCGCCAGACAGTCGCAGGTCTGGTAGGCAAAGCAGCCGGCCGGCAAGAGGCGGTCGAGACGAGCGCGGCAGATCGGATCGCTGCCGGTGACGGTGACCCTGTAGCCTTGTTGCGCCAGGGGGGCAGCGAGCTGGGCGTGTCCGCCCCCGACATCAAGCACCGTTGCCTCGGGCAGGTCGCCAAGGAGTTCCAGGGTGATCGCCGTCTGGCGGTCGAGGAAAAATGCTCCGGCCTGACCAGCAAAGCGGGCGGCGTAGTCTTCCGAGGCGGTCTCGATATCGGCGGTTTCCAGATACATCTCTTTCCTCAACTTCCCAGGGCTGCGAAAACTTCTTGCACGGCGACCTGCTGCCGCTCCTGTTCCGATTCATCCCAGCCCAGTCTTGCCGCCATGGCCTCGGTAATGACCGCGAGCACCTCTTGGCTCGGGCATTCGGCGGCACTTATGTTGGTGCGGCGAAAGACAACGTCGGCCAGGGTAACTGCCATCTCCTGCTCGATGAAATACCAGAGTTCGGCGCGGAGCAGAGGCGGATCGTTCAGCAGCCACAGAGACGACGAATCGGCCCCTTCGCGCACGAGAATGCCGAACACCTGCCGCCAGTCGGAGCCGTAGCGGCTACCAAGATGGTTGCGGACCTCCTCATATTCCCCGCCGAGACGGGAGATGGTCGGCCCAAAATCGAGATGCTGCGGCAATTGCTGACGATACCGCGATGCCGCCGGAACACCGAGCCACCGCTCTTGTGCAAGCAGCTTGACCACCTTGGCGGCAATATCCGGGGCTGTGGTATATTTGACCCCCTTGATCGAAAACAGTCCCTGGCGACCATCGACCCGGCCGTGGTCGATAATGGTCGAACTCTTGTCGAGCTGTACCGAATCCCCGCTTCCCGCTTCACCCTTCATCGGCAGGAGACCGGCATGGTAAGCGGTCACTTCGTCCATGGAGAGGCCGGCGGGGGGGTAAATTTTGTTGATGTCGTCGACCATTGCCGCCACCGACTGACGCTGCAGAGAGTAACGGTCGGGATCGTCGCCGCTGGGGACATAGGTGGTACCGATCATGGTGTAGCGCTCCTGCCAGGGCACGAAGAAGAAGAGCCGCTTGCCTCTTTTGATCAGGGCGTCCCGGTCGGTGAACTCGGTGTAGCCCTCAAGGCCGACGGCAACGCCGTCGAAGAGCTTCTTGCGGACGACGAGATTCATCGCCATCGCCCAGCGCTGCTGCCCGCCTTGGCTGGAAGAGCCGGCCAAGCGTTCAAGCCAGGGGCCGGCGGCGTTGACCACCGTCCGACAGGAGATGGTCAGTTCCCGGCCGCTGGCACGATCGCGAGCGACAACCGCTTCAACGCGCTGACGCTGCATCTTGATCTCGGTCACTTCCAGGTAATTGGCGACCTCCGCCCCGTATCGCACTGCCTCCTTGATATATTCGAGTACCAGACGTTCGCTGTCGAGGGCGATGGCGTCGTACCACACCGCACCGCCACTGAGATTGGCGTCGGTGAGTCCCGGCACCATCCACCTCACCTCCTCCCGGGACAAGGCGGTGGTGCCGAGCAGCCGGTTGGTAGGGTGCAGGCCGCGATTGCGATCCCAGGCTATCAGATCGTAGAGGGCGAAGGCGAGGCGCATCGATTCGCGTCCCTTGATGCCATGGCCATAGGTGGGCATCAGGCAGCGCAGCGGTTTGACCAGGTGCGGGGCCAGTTGCATCATGTCCCGGCGCGAGACGATCGATTCGCGCATCCGCTGAATATCGCCGTGCTGCAGATAGCGAATGCCACCGTGAACAATCTTCAGGCTGTTGGCGGAAGTGGAGTGGGCGAAATCGCCTTTTTCGAGCAGGGCCACCCGCCAGCCGGCGGTGGCGGCGGCAGCGGCCAGGGCACCACCGTGGATACCACCGCCGACGATAACCACGTCGAAGGTGGTGTTGTGCAGTCGATCGAGATCTTTATACATCGAAAAGAGATACGGGTTGAAGATGGCTTTTGCCGGAACGGGGCTTTGCGTTAAAGAAAAAGGGCAACTATACGACCAAAGCCGCTTCTTGCCAAGGCCTGGATGGTTGCTTACGCCCGCCCGGCCAGCATATCTTGGGCAAATTGTTCGGCCTTGGCCAGTTCCTCGGGCAGAGCCAGTACCGCCTTGCGCTTGTCGACTCCCTTGACCAGAAACTCGCCGCCGTACTGCACGTCGATGGCATCAAAAATATAGCGGGCCGAGAGGATGCTGCAGTCGAAGATCTTCGGCCCTTTGGTGGCGGCGGTCGACAGCAGGTAGCCCTTGCGCCCCTCGCCCTGGCGAAAGCGTTCCTTGAGCAGATATTTGCGCGACCACCGCGCCTGGAAGCGGTCACCGCAGATCTTCGCCTGGGCGGACAGGGCATAGAAGTACACCGGGCTGATCAGAAAGATGCGATCGGCCTCGTCGGCGGCCTGATAGATCCCGGTCATATCGTCCTTGATCACGCAGTTGCCGGTCTTCTCACAACCGCCGCAACCCTGACAGGGGCGTATGGTGAGATCATTGAGGCGAAGATAGTCGACACTGCCACCACCCTGCTCGACGAATTCGCCGATGCGACGCGCCAGGGTTTCGCTATTGCCGTTCTTCCGCGGGCTTCCAAGAAGCATCAGGACCTTCATAGGTGTTCTCCGAGTACATTTTCGAGGTGAGGCTTTTTTGCCTGATTTACAACCGTATGTACCATTTTTCCATCACATCGTACATCAAGAAACGAGTTCGGGCCGCGGGGCGACAGCCCGGCGGCCCGTGGGCGTTGCGAATACCTTTCTAGCTACCCTTTTTTAGTGGCCAGAGCGATGGCATCGCAGACATAGGCGATGTTGGCGCGGGTCAACCCGGCCAGGTTGATACGCCCGCCCGCCACCACGTAGATGCTCTTTTCGCTGCGCAGCCACTGCACCACCTCGTCGGAGAGGCCGCTGAAGGAGAACATGCCGCGCTGCCCGGCGATAAAGGAGAAATCCCCCGGTACCTTGCGCTCGGCCAAGCCCTCGACCAGGGCAGTGCGCATCGCCTTGATACGGTTGCGCATCAATGCCAGTTCCTCCAGCCACTGCGCCCGCAAGCCTGCATCGGAGAGAATGGTGGCCACCACCAGGCCACCATGGGCCGGTGGGTTGGAGTAGATGACGCGGATGGTGCTCTTCAGATGGCTCATCGCCACCGCCGCTTCATCAGCGGTGGGACTGACCACGGTGATGGCGCCGGTGCGCTCGTTGTAAAGGCCAAAGTTCTTGGAATAGGAACTGGCCACGAAGAAATCGAGGCCGCTGGTGGCAAAGGCCGCGATGCCGGCTCGGTCGGCTTCCAGCCCCTCGCCAAAGCCCTGATAGGCGAAATCGAGAAAGGCCGTCCAGCGTTTTTCCTTGCCGATGGCCGCCACCTGCCGCCATTGCTCGGCATTGAGGTCGACACCGCTGGGATTGTGGCAACAGGCGTGAAGAAGGACGATGTCCCCGGCCGGCACCCTGTGGAGATCGGCGATCAGCCCGGCGAAATCGAGGCCCTTGGTAGTGGCGTCGTAGTAGGCGTATTCGCCCAAGGGAAAGCCGGCGGTGGTGAAGACCCCTTTGTGGTTGGCCCAGGTCGGCCGGCTGATCCAGACCTTGGCGTCCGGACGGAATTTTTTCAACAGATCGCCGCCCACCCGCAGGGCGCCGGTCCCGCCGGGGGTATGGGCAGTGGTGGCACGGCCACTGGTGATCACTTCGCTGCCCTCGCCGAAGAGGAGTTCCTGGACCCGGGCGGAAAAGCGCGGGTCGCCGGAAATCGGCAGGTAACTTTTGGTGATCTCCTGCTCAAGAAGCTGCTTTTCCGCGGCCTTGACGCTGTCGAGGATCGGCGTCTTGCCGGCCTCATCCTTGTACACCCCGACGCCGAGGTTGACCTTGTTCGGGTTGGGATCCTTGCGAAAGGCGTCGTTCAAACCAAAAATCGAGTCGGCGGGGGCCGCCGGGATATTCTGCCACATGCTGTGTTCCTCCAGGAGATGATGGTTGAAAAAAATGGGGAGAGTTGAACATACCGACTTTGCGCAAATGCTGTCAACAGGCATGAGCAGGATATGGACTGCGCGCTGTCTTGATCTTCAGCCTAGCCCATGGTAAAGATGACCCCCGAAATGACTTTTTCCCTTACTCCTCAAGGCCTCCAGCAATCATCCAATGAAAAACATCGTTGCCGGGATACTCGTTTTTTGTGTTGTTCTCGCAACTCTTTGGGCGATTTCACAGTACCGCAGGGGAGCAAACCAGGACCAGTTTCCGCCGCCTGCCAATCGACTTGAGCAACCCGAACTGCAAAGAGCCGAATCAGCCCAGCCTACGGCGGCAATTCCTCCCGCAAACGAGGACCGCGTCGCATTGTCGCCAGAGTCGACAGACGCTGCCAGTGCTTCCGCCAGCGAAACCGATAGTGAGCCGCCTGCTCCCCCGCTGGCGCCGCCCCCGATAGGTGAACACAACGACCAGAGAGAAGGCGATGGACCCGCTTCCCCAAACGACCACAACACTCGGCCGTCAGCGGGATGGGGCCTGCAAAACGATACCGACGAAACCGAGGAAAAACGCCACGACGACACCAATGCAGCCACGGACAGAGTAAGCACCAACCCTAAAAAATACAGG
>CAYSON010000021.1:0-15286 GCA_964432635.1 uncultured Desulfopila sp. | reverse complement strand
TGCGATACCGTCAGCAGTGCCCGCACGAAGTCGGGCTCAAGCGCCTCGCGCACTGCCTGTTGTACCACACCATCAATAGCCACAAGCAAGAGGTGGGCCCATGCTAAAGGGACTTCGAGCGGCGAGAACCACACCACCACGCCAACCCCTTGGCGTCGAGGCCTATGAACAGATCTGCCGTGGTATCATCACCCTGACCTATCAGCCCGGCACCATGCTCGACGAAAAGCAGCTCATGGCCGAGCTGCACCTTGGCCGCACCCCCATCCGCGAGGCCATTCTGCGCCTGGCCGGTGAGGGCTGGATCGAGACCCAACCCAATCGCGGGGCGATGGTGCCACCGATCACTCTGCAGAAGGCGCGGGCGGTGTTCGAGGCCATGCGAATCCTCGAGCTTGGCGTCGCCGCGCTGGCAGTGGGCCAGAAGATCGACGACCAGCTCGTGGCGATGCGCACCGCCGGCGACGAGGTGACCGCCGCCATCGCCGCTATCGTCAGCCTTGGTCTGGTCGACGCCAATCACACCTTTCACCTTGCCTACGCCGAGTGCGCCAAGAACGAGTTCCTCTCTCGGGCCTGCCTTGAAGTGCGCAACCAGGCGAAACGTCTTTCCTATCTCTCCTACGCCAACGAAATCGACCGCAACCGCTCCCTGCACGGCCACTACCAGGCGGTCATCGACGAACACCAGGCCATTATCGATTGCCTGATCAAGCGCGACGAAGCTCGCTTAAAAGAGATCATCACCAGCCATATCAACTCCTTTCAGGGCAGGATCGTCGCCTATATGAGTTCTTGAGACACCACCGGAGGCCAGTCGCCGGCTGGCGGTCATCCCGCCTGTCGGCTTTCGTTAAGAAAGCAGCTCCCTCAACCCTCAACAAAGGAAAGAACCATGAAAAACCTGACCACCCTGCTCGCAGCAACCGCCCTCTCGGTCGGCCTCGTCGCCGGCGCCGCCCAGGCCAAGACCTCCTGGACCGCCAACTCGGTATGGCCGCCCAACAACCATCAAACCATGGCTCTCGAGGAATTCGCCGGCAAGGTCAAGGCGCTGACAGGCGGCGAACTGGAGATCACCGTCAGCAGCGGCGGGGCCCTTGGCTACAAGGGGCCGGAGCTGCTCAAGGTGGTGCGCGACGGCATGGTGCCGCTCTCCGATATGCTGATCAGCGGCGTTGCCGGTGAGGACAAGATCTTCCAGACCGTCACCCTGCCCTTTTTGGCCAAGAATTTCGAAGAGGCCAAGTTGCTCAACGACACCGCCCGCCCCTACTTCGACAAGGCGGCAACGAAATGGGGCCAGAAGATCCTCTATATCTCCCCCTGGCCCGGAGCCGGCGTGTGGACCAAGCGGCAGATCACCTCGACCGAGGACATGAAGGGTCTCAAGACCCGCACCTATGACAAGAACGGCTCCCTGGTGGTGGAAGCCACCGGCGGCACCCCGATCACCATGCCCTTCAGCGATGTCTACGCCTCGCTCAATACCGGCGTGATCGACTCGGTGATCACCTCCACCCCCACCGCCGTCGACGCCAAGTTCTGGGAAGTGCTGAAGTTCTATCAGCCGATCAACATCACCATCGCCACCGATATGATCAACGTCAACCTCAAAGCCTTTGAGAAGCTCGACAAGAAGGTCCAGGACGCCCTGGTCCAGGCCGGCAAGGAGATGGAGGAGGCGATGTGGAAGAAGGTGGTCGATCTCGACAAAGAAAAAGAAGCCCTCTGCGTTAAGAACGGCATGACCGTGGTCGCTCCCTCCGGGGAATTTCTGGCTAAACTGACCACCATCACCGAGCAGATCCGCGCCGAGTGGCTCAAGGATGCGCCGGCTGAGGCTAAGGCCCTCTATGACGAATACATGAAGAAGGTCAAGCGCTAAGCTGCAGTCCGGTCGTTCGTTCCCAGCCCGGGGGCGAACGACCTCTTCTCTCTGGAGACCCCCATGAAACGGCTGATCAAGACCATGGACGCCATCTCAGCGCTGGCCGCCGCTTTAGCCGCCGCCTTGCTGGTGATCGCCCTGATCCTCAACAGTGTCGAAATCGTTATCCGCTCCGGCATCGACCGCACTTTGTTCATCACCGACGAATACTCCGGTTACCTGATGTGCGGTCTGACCTTCCTCGCCCTCGCCTACACATTGAAAGAGAAGGGCCATATCCGCATGACCATCGTCCACTCCCTGCTCAAAGACAGGGCGCGGCTGCATCTCGACACCGCCTGCTATGTGATCGGCGCCCTCTTTTCGGCCTTCGTCACCTATCACACCGCCAGCCTTTTTTGGGACTCGATAGCCACCGGGTCGCAATCGGTGCAACTCTCCGCCACCTATCTCGCCGTTCCCCAATTTTTCATGCCCTTTGGCGCCCTTATGCTCACCCAGCAGTTCATCAGCGAGCTGCTTAAAAACCTGCTGATCCTGCGTGGCGATAGCGATGGCGTGGAGATCAAAACCGAAAGCGCCGAACTGGGCCGCTGAAAAAAGGAGCCCGCCGTGGAATTCGCAACCCTCACCCTGACCCTCTGTGCCTTGCTGGTGCTGTTCATGGGCAGCGCCGTGTGGATCGGCATCGCCCTTTTTTTTGTTGGCCTCGGCGGCTTTTTCATTTTCACCGACCTGCCGCTGGGATCGATCCTTGCCACCACCGCCTGGAATAACACCAGCAGTTCGGCGATGCTGGCCTTGCCGATGTTCGTGTGGATGGGAGAGATCCTCTTTCGCAGCAAAATCTCGGAAAACCTCTTTAAGGGGCTGACCCCGTGGATGGACCGCATCCCCGGTCGCCTTCTGCACGTCAACATCCTCGCCTGCACCTTCTTCGCTGCGGTCAGCGGTTCCTCGGCGGCGACCACCGCCACCGTCGGCAAGATCACCGTGCCGGAACTCGACAAACGCGGCTACAACCGCAGCATCTCGGTGGGCTCGCTGGCCGGCGCCGGCACCTTGGGTTTTCTCATTCCGCCGAGCATGATGATGCTCGTCTACGGCATCATTGGTGACGTCAGCATCGGCAAGCTGTTTATCGCCGGAGTTATCCCCGGCCTGATGCTCGCCGGCATCTTCAGCCTCTATATTGTCGTCGCCTGTTTGATCAGACCCCAGCTGGCCCCTGCCGGTGCCGAGCGCCATACCTGGGCGGAGCGGCTTGCCGCCATCCCCGAGATTCTGCCGGTGGTAATCCTTATCCTCGTCGTCCTCGGCAGCCTCTATACCGGCTGGGCCACCCCCACCGAGGCCGGTGTGGTGGGCGTGCTCGGCTCGCTGGCCTTCGCCGCCCTGACCAAGAGCCTTGATCGCCATGTTCTCCGCGACAGCCTGCTCGGGTCGATCAAGACCACCGCAATGATCATGCTCATCGTCCTCGGCGCCTCCTATCTCTCGGTGGTAGTCGGCTATCTCGGCATCACCCGCAAGCTGACGCTGTTTGTCACCGAGATGGGGCTGTCGCCCTATATGCTCATCCTTATCCTCAGCATCCTTTATATAGGCCTGGGCTGCCTGGTGGACGGTTTTTCGATGATCGTCATGACCACCCCCATCGTCTTGCCACTGGTCACCGCCGCCGGCTTCGACACGGTGTGGTTCGGCATCTACCTGGTGCTGATGATCGAACTGGCGCAGATCACCCCGCCGGTGGGTTTCAACCTCTTCGTCATCAGTTCCCTCAACAACGATGATGTCTTGAAAATCGCCAGGGATGCCTTTCCCTTTTTCTGCCTGATGCTGCTGATGACGGTTGCCATCACCGTTTACCCGAAGATCGTCCTCTTTCTCCCCAACCTCATGCAATAACAACCCGCCACCACCAAGGATCATGACCATGAAGATCGATCTCAACTGCGACATGGGCGAAAGCTTCGGTGCCTATACCCTCGGCATGGACCAGGAGATCATTACCCACATCTCCTCGGCCAACATTGCTTGCGGCTTCCATGCCGGCGACGCACAGGTGATGAACCGTACCGTCCACCTCGCCAAGGAGCACGGAGTGGCGGTGGGTGCCCATCCCGGCTACCCCGACCTGCAGGGCTTCGGTCGCCGCAACCTCGACTGCACCGCCTCGGAATTGCGGGACTACTTGCTCTACCAGATCGGCGCCATGGAGGCCTTTTGTCACCTGCACCAGGTAAGGCTCTGTCACGTCAAGCCTCACGGCGCCCTCTACAATACACTGGTCGGCAATGAGGCGCTGACCCGGATAGTTGCCCGAGCCATCGCCTCTTTCGACTGTAGCCTGTATATGGTAGCCCTGGCTGGCCCGTATGGTGAGCAGGCCCGAGCCATCGCCGGGAAGGAAGGGATCAAGACTTTGCTCGAGGCCTTCCCCGACCGTGCCTATACCGCTGAGGGCACCCTGGTTTCACGAAAGTTGCCCGGAGCGGTGATCCATGATGCCGAGGTAGCGGCGCGACGGGCGGTACGCATGGCCGTGGAGGGAGTGGTCGAGGCGGTCGACGGAAGCCTGGTTGAGCTTTCGGTCGACACCCTGTGCGTGCATGGCGACAACCCCAACGGGGTCGCCCTGGCGGCACAGATTCGCAAGCAGCTTTCCGAGGCGGGAGTGGCGGTGACACCATCGCCAGCGGAGGGTCGCACTTGAGCGGGAAGAACATGTTGGCTACTGAATTCCGTGCCAGCGGCGACCGCTGTATCCTAGCGGTTTACGGACAGACCATCGAGGAGACGGTCAACGAGAAGGTGCACCGGATGGCAGCACTGTTGCGTCGGCGCAAACCTGCGGGGATCGAGGCGGTGGTTGGCTCCTACTGCACTTTGGCGGTGCACTACAATCCTTTGTGCAGCAGTTTTGCCGAGGTGACCGCAGTACTGCTCGATTTGGAAAAGGAACTGGCCTCGACCACGGTGTCTCCGCCCAGAACCGTTGATATCCCCGTCTGCTATGGTGGCGATTTTGGCCCCGACCTGGGTTTTGTCGCCGCTCACTGTGGCCTGAGCGAGGAGCAGGTGATCGCCCGCCACAGCGCCCCCGGTTACCGCATCTATGCCATCGGCTTCGCCCCGGGATTCTGCTATCTCGGCGGCCTGCACCAGCAGTTGCACACCCCGCGCCTGGAATCGCCACGCCAAAAGGTGGCCGCCGGCTCGGTGGGCATCGCCGGCAATCAGACCGGCGTCTACCCCCTGGAGAGCCCGGGTGGCTGGCGCCTCATCGGCCGCACCCCGCTGCGCCTCTTTGCTCCCGAACGCACACAGCCGCTGTTGTACGAGGCCGGTGACATCATCCGCTTCCGACCGATCACCCCACGGGAATATGCAACGCTCAAGGAGGGCGAAACCGCATGACTGACGTCCTGCGCCTTCTCACCCCCGGCCCCTGCACCACCGTTCAAGATCTCGGCCGTTTCCATGCCTATCACCTTGGCGTGCCCGTATCCGGAGTAATGGACGACTACGCGGCGATTTTTGCCAACCGCCTGGTGGGTAACGAGGATGGTGCCGCCCTGCTTGAGATGACCCTGGTCGGCGCCATCCTGGAGGTTCTTGCACCCTGCGATATCGCCATCACCGGAGCCGCCATGGGGCCGCGCGTGGGCGGCGTGCCGGTGCGGCAATGGACGTCGTTGCGAGTAGCCCCCGGCGACCTGCTCGAACTGGGCGGTACCAACAACGGCTGCCGCGCCTATCTCGCCGTCGGCGGTGGCATAGATGTGGCACCGCTCCTCGGCAGCCGCTCCACCTACCTGGGCGGTGGCTGCGGCGGCTACCAGGGACGGATGCTGGCGGCGGGCGACGTGCTGCAACGGCGCCCCACGCCGCTTCTGACCAGGGCCAACCAGCTGCCTTGGCATCCGCTCTACCCGGAAACCATCACCATTCGAGCCATTCCCGGGCCTCACCAGCACTGGTTCACAAAGTCCCTGGAACCCTTCTACTCCGCATCGTTCACCGTTTCCGCCCAGTGCAACCGTATGGGCATCCGCCTTGACGGCGCGAAAATCGACCGAGATCCAGGCGCTCCAGAGAGTATCCTCTCCGAGCCGGTGGTCCCCGGCAATATCCAGATTCCTGCGGGCGGCCAGCCCATCATTTTGCTCAAGGAGCAGACCATCGGCGGCTACACCGCCATCGCCACGGTGATTTCCTGCGATCTCTGGCGTCTCGGCCAGGCCAAGCCGGGTGACTGCCTGCGGTTTGTCTGCGTCGATCTCGAGACAGCGCACTCTTTGTTACGGGAATGGAAGTCTTTTACGGGGTCATCTTTTACGGGGTCAAGTCTCAACTTTTAACAGGCCTCGCCTGTTAAAAGTTGAGACTTGACCCTTACTCCACTACCACCAAAGCCCCATCCTTGACGCCCTGGCGGTCGATGGTGGTCAGCACCTGTTCCCCTGCGGACAACCCCTGGCGAATCTCGGTGAATTGCCAGTTGCTCAGCCCGACGGTGACGGGACGGCGACCGAGTCGTCCCGTTTTGGCATCGATCACGTAGGCATAACCTTCCTTGTGGAGTGCCTCGCTGCTGATACGCAGCACCCCCTCACGCCGGGCGACAATGATCTCGACGTCGGCGCTATAGCCCACCAAGAGTCGAACGTCGCTGGGCACCTCGTCAAGATCGACTTCAACCTCCACCGTGCGCGCCTGTTTGGCCAGTTCGAGGACATAGGGGGAGACGGCGCGGGTACGGCCGGCAAAAACGCGTTTGGGAAAGGCGTCGAGGGTGACGCGAACTTCCATCTCCGGACGGATCTGCGCCGCATCGATCTCGTCGATGGGGGCGGCAACGTAGAGGGACTCAAGGTTGATCAGGTCGACCACCGGCAGGGTGGCAATCCCCGGCGGCGAGGGGGTTATATACTCGCCAATCTCGCCGTTGACCTCGGCGACAATGCCGGCAAAGGGGGCGACGATGATGGTCCGCTCGACCATGGTCTGCACCGCCGCAATCCGCGCCAAGGCAGCCTGACGCTGCGCCTGTGCTGCCCGGCAGGCCGCCTCCTTGGCGGCGGCGGTAGCCATGGCCTCGTCGTAGCTCGACTCGGAGGTCGAACGGTTCTTGCGCAGTTCGCTTTGCCGTTGCCCTTGGCGCTTGCTGTAGTCAGCCATCAAACAGGCCTCGCGAGCGCTGGCCTCGGCCACCTGGGCCTGGGCCTCGGCCAGGGTCAGCTCCGCCTGCAGGTCCTTGTTCCACAGGGAGAGTAGTACCTGCCCCGCCTCAACCGTGTCACCCTTGCGGACCGCAAGAGCGGCGATGCGCCCGCCGATGGCCGGGGCCAGTTCCGCCCGCCGCCGCGCCTTGACCGAGCCGGCACGGGTATTGGCGACGGTGGCTTCGACCAGGCCGATTTCGGCGGTCATGGCCGCCACCTTGACCGGTTGATCGCGTGTCAGGTAACGATAGCCGAAAAATACCCCGGCGAGCACCAGGGGAACAAGTATAAGAAAGAGTCGTTTCATCTTTTCCCTTATCAGTCTCGGCAACTCAATGGCCGCTCCTGCAGAAAATCCTTTGTCTGATATCCACCCATAGGTTACCATACCCTGGCTTCCGCCACCCTGACTATTTCAGCATAAAACACGTGCCGTTGCCCAGGCCCTTCAGCACCACCCCGAGGCGAGCCAGGTAAACCCCGCATCAAGGAGAAAGCCAATGAGCGATTGTATCTTTTGCAAGATTATCACCGGGGAAATCCCCGCGAAAAAACTCTATGAAGATGACGAAGTCCTGGCCTTCTGGGACATCGCCCCGCAGGCGCCGGTGCACTTTTTGGTGATTCCCAAGAAGCACCTGGCCGCCCCCGTCGATGTCGAGGAGGCCGACGACCGGGTCACCGGCAAGCTCATCCGCGTCGGCTCCCAGCTGGCCAAGGACAACGGGGTTGGCGACGGTTTTAGGGTGATCTTCAACAACGGCAAGAAGGCAGGCCAGGAGGTGTTCCATATCCACATGCACATCCTTGGCGGACGCGAACGGCCCTGGCCGATGTGATGTTGGGGAGCGGCGTAAATCCTTATGAATGAGTTCGCGGCGGAGTTCGCCGGTCTGCTGCCGTCCTTTCTGCCGCCACCGCTGCTCCTCCTCCTTCTGTTCGGAGCGGTGGTGGGTCTCGGCGTTCTGCTGTTGACCACCGTTATCCACTCCCTTCACCAGCGTCGATGCCGGCGCCAAGCCGAGCATTATCTGCTCCTTGCCGAACGGCGCCTCCGGGAGCAGGAGATCCGCGCCGCCAAACTGATCACCCTCCTCAAAAACGACCGCAAGCACGGGGTGGAAAAGCTTCGCCTGCTCGAGAATGCCCGCGACGAGATAACCCTGCGCTTTGCTCAGCTGGCGCAGCAAAGCCTTGAGGAGAAAAGCCTGGCGCTGAGCGATCTCAACCGCGACAAACTGGGGGCGATCCTCGAGCCATTGCACCGACAGCTGGGTTTTTTCAAGCAGGAACTTAACGAACTGGCCAGGGTCGACAGCCGCGAGCGACAGTCGCTGAAGACGGAAATCCTCCAGCTGCGCGATCTCAACCAACAGCTGAGTCGCGAGGCACTCAATCTTACCCGGGCTTTAAAAAGCGACAACAAGCTCCAGGGCAACTGGGGCGAGCTGGTGTTGAGCCGGGTACTGGAGCGCTCCGGCCTGCGCCTCGGCCACGAATACCACACCCAGGAAAGCTATCGCGATGATAGCCACCGCTTGCAGCGGCCGGACGTCATCATCCGTCTCCCCGAAGGACGCGATGTCATCGTCGACGCCAAGGTCTCCCTGGTTGCCTGGGAGCGTTTCGTCAACTGCGCCGAAGAGGGCGAACGGGCCGAGCACCTGAAGCAACTGACCAGGGCCATTCGCGACCATGTCACCGGGCTGGCCGCAAAAAACTATCCCCGTTTGAGTGAGGTGACCTCGCTTGATTTCGTCCTGATGTTTTTGCCCATCGAGGCGGTTTTCGCCACCGTCGCCCAAGCTGATGAAGCGCTGCTCGGCGACGCTTTGGCGGCGGGCGTGATCATTGTCACCCCGACCACCCTCCTGGCCACCCTGAAAACCATCGAGAATTTGTGGAAATACGAGCGACAGACCCGTAACGCCGAAGAGATCGCCCGCCGCGCCGGACAGATGTACGATAAGTTCTGTCTCTTTGCTCTTGAGTTGGAAAAGCTCGGCAAGCAACTGGCCACCTGCAGTGCCACCTACGACGCCGCCTTGGCAAAACTCAGCCAGGGTCGCGGCAACCTGGTCAGCCAGGCCGAACAGCTGCGGGATTTGGGAATACCGTTTCAAAAGGAATTGCCTCGAGCCCTCGGGCATGGCTCGGAAACACAACCCGCGACAAAAGACACCACCTCATGACCGAGGGTTGGCTCCACGGCCGTTGCCCCGAGGATCAGCTCCCGCTCTCCTCGCCCTTCTTGACCAAAAAGACGCCCTCCCCATTAACCGCGAAAAGCGGCACGAAGGGAAAACGATCAGGTGTCACCACCTCGTCGGTGGTTGAACGCATGATCACCTGATGCCCCTGACGAGTGATCACCAAAAGAACGGCATGGGACTCCCTTCGCCCCTTTTCCATGAGTTAGCCGACCAGCAATTGCATGCGTTCCGGAGGCCACTTTAGCCGCAACAGACTTGCCGCCTTGAGCAGGGCGATATCCTCGCAGTCGCCACCTTCCTCGAGGACCACATCGGGTTCGGCCCAATAATCCTTTTGGTGGTAATGTGCGTAATCGTCGCGATAGACGACATTATTATTGATCAAGGCATTGAAACGCGATAATCCATTAAATTCATTGTCGAAAGATACTTCTTGCAGTTGATGCCGCCATGAGGCTATGGCTTTGTGGGGGGAGTTTTCCAGATGGCTACTGTGCAAGTGCGTGCGGCGAATCCAATCCCGCATGGTCGCCATGATACGTTCGTTCTCTATACGTATCTCTTTGTAATCGTGATCAACAACCGCCAAGCTCGGTTTGCTGTCAACAAAGAGGTGCCATACGGCAACCAGCAGCACCATACATGTCAGATACGAATGTGGCAGATGGGCCATAACTCCTTTTCCTTGACAGTGAATTTTCTACCTTGTCATTATTTTTCTCGATGCTTATCCCGTATGCAAGAATAATTATCGGTCGCAGAGAGCCAAGCCATACATGTTCTTTAAGCATCACCCTCTGGAAGGCCAGTATGCAGGTGCAAAAAATCACGCGGTCACTTTCCTCTGTCGCGCTTGTTCTTTTAGTCACTCTGGCAACCGCCGCTTGCGTGACTCCAACAAAGGTAAAAAAGGACGCAATCTTTATCCCCACCGTCTCCAATGGACCACTCACAGAAGATCGCCGCAGCCTGATCATCTATCCCCAAGGCTTTGAGGAAAGTGCCAGGGCCTTTGCCTATCTGCATCGCGAGTTTGCCGGGATTGAGGCGCGCCTCGTTTCCCTAACGGAAATCGCCGCCACGCAGATCCCCGGACCGGAATTGCGCAGGATTCCCTATGCCGGCTGGGACAACCAGCGTCCGGAAAGGATAACGATTGAAGGTTATGATTTCCCCTTGTCCAAAAAGATCATTTCCTATCTCCAGCAGGCGAGCAAGAGTGAGAAGCTGCTGGCGGTTCTGCTGCTTGGAGATGGCGGCCTGATTCCGCCGAGTTACTATTTCCACCTGCCCTTTCTAAAAAACGTCCCCGTCGACAACCGCGACTACAACGAATGGATCGCCTCCGATTTGTTATACAGCTCGCCCGATCTTGATCTTCATCTCGAGTGGGCGGTGGGGCGTATCTCGGTCGATACGCCGCAGCAGGCAATGGCGGTGGCCGAGAAATATTACCGCTGGAATCTTGAGAAAAGGAAGCGCCAAGCGGATTCGTTCATCTTCTTTTCCGGCAATATCAGAAACGATCTGGTCTACAGCGGCGAACTCCTTTATCAAATGTTCGAGCAGGAGCAGATCGTCGGCGCCAACGCCAAACACTTTTTCCAAAGCGACGGCCGCTATACTATCGACCAACTCCGCAAGAGTTTTATCAGCGACCCAGGAAACATCCACTATATCTTCACCCACGGTACGGGAGATGGGTTTGAGATCGACGGCGACTACCTTCACTCCGAAGAGCTTGCCGAGATGCCCTACAAACCGGGGTTACCGCTTATTGTCTCCCCCGCCTGCCTCGACGGCGGCTTCGATTACGATCTGATCGATGTCCCCCATGACCGGGACGGCTATTCCATCGGCGAGGCCATCTTGCGCTCCGAGGGTGCCGGCATCGGCTATCTCGGTTCTTCGCGGGTCAGCCTCGGACAATTCCACTACAGCATGGCCGACGGCCTGGTCGATGCCGAGGGCATCTTCTATCGCTATATGCCCGGCCTGATCAACGACTTCCTGCGGGCCTGGCATAACGGCAACCACCGCATCGCCGATGCCTATGTGGAGGCACATCAACGTTATCGCCAGCGTTTTTCAAAATTCGACACCAAAGATCTGGCAACCTTCGCCGAACTCAATCTCCTCGCCGATCCGGTCATGTCGTTGCCGGAACCGCAAAAAAGCCCGAACCCGCCGGATTTTGCGCACCTTGTTCTCACCAGCCCTCATCTCGTCAAACAACGCAAGCCCTATGTGCCACCGGGGCGACCGGTGGTCTTCACCCTGCAACCCACCAGCCCCCATAGCTCGACCCAGGTTTCGGTGGTCGAAGCCAAATCCGGCGAGGTACTCGTAAAAAACGCCCCGGTGGACCGCAGCCGACCGCTGACCATCGCGCCGCAGGAAAAGACCTCCTATCTGATGCGCCTGGATCTCCCGGATAACACTATCTCATGGCAATTTTTCCATAGCGGCAGCGAGAGGGATTTTCAATAACTGACAACAAGGCGGGTTCAACCCGAGGAGGAAAGCTTTATGAAACGCCGCAACACCATGACCCTTATGGCCATCCTGCTTCTCCTTCTTCCCTGCAGAGGCTTATCCGCAGACATTGTCGTACACCCTGTTCGATTCGCTCAAGGCCAAACCTCGACATCTATTGAGGGAACGATACAAGGCTACCAAACCATCGATTACATCCTGCGCGCCAAGGCCGGGCAGACGATGCAGGTTACCTTGAAATCAAACAAGGGCGCAAACTCGTTCAACGTCCTTCCACCAGGCTCGGAAACAGCCATCGCCATCGGGGACCTCCTCGGCAACTCGTGGACCGGCACGCTTCCCGTCGACGGCGAATACCGGGTCCGCGTCTTTCTCCACCGCAGCGCCGCTCGTCGTAACGAGCTGGCGAAATATACCCTCTCCTTTGGCTTTACCGGCAGGGGTGATACCAAGGTTGCTGGAACCAACTACCACGCCACTGGAGTAGTGCCCTGCTCGGTGGGAACAGACCCAGCGGGATCATCGAGATGCTACTTCGGCGTCATTCGCAACGGGCCGGGGAAAGCAGATGTTCATCTCGCCGCGGCGGGGTTTGATGTCAACCTGCTCAAGAACCCACAGCGCGTCCTTCGCTTCCACGGCAGCACGGTACAATCCTCCGCTCCCGCCGAAACAGTGACCGCTACCAAGAAAGACGATAATTGGCTGATTAAAGTCAACGATTTCTTTTTCTACCTCATTCCGGAGGCAGTCATCAGGGGCGGGTGAGCGTGGGGAACGCGGCTCAATCGCTTAACAAAATCCCCATTATATCTCTTTCCCGCAGTTTTTCTTGCGCTCCCCACTTCTTTGTCGGCGGCAGACGCTGGCTCAACACTTCGCTAGTACAAGGAGACAACCGGTCTCGCGCCGCAGAAAATAACAGGTGGATGAGATCAGATATGGATCTTGATCAAAGACAATCAAAAAATGCCACACGGCAGAACAGGAATGGCAATGCGCCTTCTCGGCCAAGAGTTGGTGGCCAAATGATCGGCATCAAACAGGCTGCGCAGGGCCTCTAATCGACGTGTTTTTCGGTAGGTTGTCGCTTTTTTCGTCAAGTATCACTTACACCGATGGCATTGAAAAACATCCTTGTACTGCCCCTCGGCTGTTTTGTATTCTTGCCGATATTGCCAACTCAGGGCAAAGATGGTAGTTCAATCGGCTGGAAATGTTTTTCGCGGGCGTGAGACCACATCCACTCATTTTTACAGGGGAGGCACCGGTGCTACTCCATCACACCTTTATCGACATCGCCAAGCAATTCGGCAAAAAACTCGCCATCCACGATTTCACCACCAGTCGCGAGCTTACCTATTCCCGGGCTCTGATTGCCTGCCTCATCCTCACCCGCTATTTCCGCAAGCTTGATTCCGGCTTCACCGGCATCATGCTGCCGACCTCAGCCGGCTGCATCCTCGCCAAGATCGCCACCCTGATGAGTGGTCGCATCCCGGTGATGATCAACTACTCCACCGGGGCCGAGCACAACGCCCGCTACGCCCAGCGAAAGTGCGACTTCACCACCATCATCACCTCCAAGGGTCTGCTGGAGAAGATCGAGTGCCCCCATGTCGACGGCATGATCTACCTCGAAGACATCATGGCCGGGGTCACCGGGGTGCAGAAACTGGTGGCCGCCGCCACCGCCGCCCTGCCCGCGCCGCTGCTCAAGATGCTGCTCCACCAGGGACACGAGGACGACACCGCCGTCATCCTCTTCACCAGCGGCAGTGAGAAGGACCCCAAGGCGGTGCAGCTGACCCATAAAAATCTGCGCGCCAACGTTGAGGCGGTCGCCCCGATCTTTCATTTCCGCAGCGAAGACGTTTTCATGTGTTGCCTACCCTACTTCCATGTCTTCGGGCTGATGTCCACCTTCTGGCTACCTATCCACCACGGCATGACCATGCTCACCTATGCCAACCCTTTGGACTTCAAGAAGATCTGCACCATCGTTCGCGACCACAAGGCCACCTTTATTGTTGGCACCCCGGCCTTTTTCTGGGGCTACCTGCGCAAGTCCGAGGATGGCGACTTCGCCTCGCTGCGTATCGCCATGACCGGTGCCGACAAGTGTCCTGACGCCTTGCGCGAGGGCTTCAAGACCAAGCACAACATCACCCTCTACGAGGGCTATGGCGCCACCGAATGTTCTCCGGTGATCTCGGTCAACACCCCCGAGTTCAACCGCCCCGGCTCGGTGGGCAAGCCTATTCCCGGACTTTCAGTACGTATCGAGAACTACCAGAGCGGCGAGGAGTGCGCCCGCGGCGAAGACGGCCGCATCCTGGTCAAAGGCGACAGCGTCATGAAGGGCTATTTCAACGACTTCGAGCAAACCTCGCTGCACATCCGCCACGGCTGGTACGACACCGGCGACATGGGCAATCTCGACCAGGACGGCTATTTGTGGCATGTCGGCCGACTCAAGCGCTTTGTCAAGGTCGGCGGGGAGATGGTCTCCCTGGTGAAGATCGAGGATATCCTCGAAAAATACCTGCCGGAAGACAGCCACTGCTGCGTGGTCGAGATCCCCGACGCCACCAAGGGGGCAAAGATCGTGGCGGTGGTCACCACCCCCCTCGACGAGAGGGTGACGTTGAAGGAAATGGCCAAGCACCTGCCGCCCATCGCCCTGCCCAAGATCTTTTTGGTGTGGGAAAACCTCCCCAAGATGGGCAGCGGCAAGATCGACTTCCGCAGCATCTCGGAGATGGCCAGGGAACAACTCAGCCGCAAGTCCCTCTCCTGATAAGCGGAACGTTTCGCAAAATCAGCGGCACATGAACCAGCGCCCGATCCATGTTGTTGATTCTGCCCGACCGTTGACGCGAGGCTCGCAAGCGTGGGTGCTGCTGCAGTTCTGCCTGCTGCTTTGCCTCCTCGGCTGGCTGCTGCTGGAGAGCGCCGACAGTATCGGCTATCACTGGCAATGGTACCGTATCCCCCGCTATCTGTTCAGCCGCGAGGAGCAGGGTCTGGTCGCCGGGCCCCTGCTGCACGGCCTGCGCCTGACCCTGATTATCTCCCTGGTTTCCCTGGTCTGCGCCCTCTTCATCGGTCTCGCCACCGCCCTGCTGCGGCTCTCCTCATCCCTGGTCGGCCGCGGCCTGGCCCGACTCTACCTGGAAGTGAGCCGCAACACCCCGCTGCTCATCCAGATCTTCTTCATCTATTTCGTGCTCGGCCCGGCTCTGGGGCTGGAGCGGTTGCCGGCAGCTATCCTTGCCCTCAGCCTCTTTGAGGGCGCCTACGCCTCGGAGATCTTCCGCGCCGGCATCCTTTCCGTACCCAAAGGCCAAATCGAGGCGGCGCGCAGCCTTGGTCTCACCCCCCACGCCACCTATCGTCACGTCATCCTGCCTCAGGCCCTGCGCACCGTCCTGCCGCCGCTGGCCAGCCAGGCC
>CAYSON010000020.1:11039-15562 GCA_964432635.1 uncultured Desulfopila sp. | reverse complement strand
CTGAAAGTCGGTATGTCCTTCGCCGGTAATGACGAAAGCGGCGCCGCTGACCACATTGGCAAAGCTGACTGCCTCAAGGACAATGTCCACGCCGGGTTTGAGTTTTGCCGGTGTGAAGAACATCAGCCCAGCTCCCAGACCGCCGGCTGCGCCCGCACCGGCCAACTCGGCCACCGCGCGGCCGGTTGCTTGTTCGGCTATGACGGAAAAATGAGCGAGTGCGTGATCCAACTCGGCGACCATTTCTGGCGTTGCTCCTTTTTGCGGACCAAACACCGCGCTGGCGCCACGCGGGCCGCAGAGAGGATTGTCCACATCGCAGGCAACGGTAATTTCGCTAACACTCAAGCGAGGATCGAGTCCGTCCACATTGATATGTTTTAAGCGGGCCAGCGCCGCCCCCCCGTCGGGCAATTCTTCGCCGTCACCTCCCAGAAACCTGACACCGAGCGCCCGCGCCATCCCCGTGCCGCCGTCATTGGTGGCGCTGCCGCCGATACCGATGATGATGTTACGCAGTCCAGCGTCAAGGACAACGCGGATAAGCTCACCAGTGCCATAGGTGGTACTGATCCGCGGGTTGCGTTTTCCTGTCGGAACCAGAGGCAACCCAGAGGCCGCGGCCATTTCGATGACCGCCGTCTGACTGTCGCCCAAGATGCCCCAATGCGCGATGACGCGCTCTCCTAGCGGGCCGGTTACTTCCACTTGCTGAAGCGTTCCGTTTGTGGCCGCAACCAGTGCTTCAACCGTTCCTTCGCCACCGTCGGCTATGGGGATCTTTCGCACCTCGGCATTTGGAAAAACCCGCACGATTCCCCGCTCCATAGCCTGTGCCACCCCAAGGGCAGACAGGCAACCCTTGTATGAATCCGGTGCGACGATAATTTTCATATCAACTCCTCCGAACGACATTAAAGCCACTTTTTACGCTTCACTCTCTGCGCCAGTGTATCATAACTGCGGACCAACGCATTGAGGCACATGACTCTCGCTTTGACTTTTTCAAGCGCTTACACAACGCAATTTCCCTGCCAGCACCCCAGACGATTCGATAACGTTCTGTTATATAATATTTAGTTGCATTCAACGATGAGCCGCCACGGCAACTCCTGATGGTAAACAACCACCTTGCGTTGCGAAATGCAACATTTGGCTGTATGTTTTCTGCCAAGTGCAACGTTGACCATATCATACTTTGGCTTTTGATAAGGCAAGGCCCCATGAACAGATTGATGACCGCCATGCCATAATACTTGGGATTCAGCGTATGAAAGAAATTGTCGTTATCGCCCCTATAGCGTCCATGCTTGAAGTCGCCCAGCGTGTCGTTGAGGAAAACGGCTACAGTAACGTCGAGATTATCGGTGGTGACCTTAATCTGTGGAAGGGTGTTGAAGCCGCACGACACGCCATTGACAGCGGTGTTAAGGTTCTCATTTCGCGTGGTGGCACCTATGATTTGATCAGGTCAGAGTTCGATATTCCGGTGGTTGAGGTAAAGGTTACTGCCTTTGATCTGATCGACAGTTTCAAGGCCGTGAAAGCGGCAGGAAAAACGGGGACCATTGGCGTTATTGGGTACAAAAATGTCATCTCAGGCGCGGATGTCGTGGCTGAGGTGATGGGTTTGCAAGCGGTTTGTTTCGAGATGACGGAGAATTGCGACATTGCCGCTGAAGTGAAAGGCCTCATAAAACAAGGAATTCGGACCTTTGTTGGGGACGCCAATGTACAAGAAGCTGTTGCCAGGCACAACTGCAAAATCTTTCTGGTGAATTCGGGTTACCAGGCCCTGCAACACGCCATACAAAATGCGAATAGCATTTTATATGCCTCCAAGCAGGAAAAGGAAAAAGCGCAACAATTTTCAACAATAATCGATTTTGTCCATGACGGGGTTATCGCGATTGATCACTTGGGCTTTGTTACTGTTTTTAATCGCGCCTCGGAGGAAATTACCGGCCATAGCAAAGAAGAGGCATTGGGGAAGAAAATTACAGAAGTTATTCCTGAAACGAGACTACTCAGCATTCTCGAAACAGAACAGCCGGAAATTGGAGATATCCAATGGCTCGACAACAAAACGGTCGTTGCCACAAATCGAGTGCCAGTAATTGTCGACGGTGAGATCCGTGGTGCCGTGGCGACCTACCAAGACATCACCGAGGTTCAGAAGCTTGAACAGAATATCCGTATTCGGTTATCAGAAAAGGGTTTTCTTGCGCAATACACTCTTGATAAAATTATCCACAAGAGCGCGGTGATATCTGAGTGTATCAAAACAGCCAAAAAATTTGCCCAATATGATACTTCAGTGCTGATTTGTGGACCTTCCGGTGTAGGGAAAGAGCTTTTCGCTCAAGGTGTTCACAACTGCAGTCGGCGCAAGAATTCCCCGTTTGTGGCCATCAATTGTGCGGCGCTCCCCGAATCCTTGATTGAAAGCGAACTCTTTGGATACGTCGAAGGCTCTTTTACCGGGGCAGCCAAAAAGGGTAAGGCTGGACTGTTCGAAATGGCTCACGGTGGAACGATCTTCCTCGACGAAATCAGTGAACTGCCATTGCTTCTTCAAGGGAGATTATTGCGGGTCTTGCAGGAAAAACAGGTTATGCGTATCGGCGATAATAAGCTTATCCCGGTGGATGTGCGCATTGTCTGTGCAACTAATCGTGACCTGCGCAGCCTGGTCAGTCAAAATCTGTTCCGGGTTGATCTGTACTTCAGGATCGCCATCCTTGGTTTATTCATACCACCACTCAGCGAGCGCGTGGAAGACATCGAAATTCTCAGCAAGTACTTTATTGAGGAGTACAGTCTTCGATACCGTAAAGGTCGAATGACGCTTGCAAAAGATGCTCAAGAGTATCTTCGTGGCAATTCTTACGAGGGTAATGTCCGGGAGTTGCAGGGTATGATCGAGCGAGCGGTTGTGGTCTGCGAAGGGAAAAACATCACCATGCGGGATTTGATGGTTTCTCCAGGCAACGCCTCTACCGCACAGTCTCGTGGGAGTAACTTTTCTTTCTCCAAAGGACAAACCCTTAAAAGTCTTGAAGATGAGTATATCGACTACGTTTACAAGAATACCAACGGTTCGATCAAGGAGTGCAGTGCAATATTGGGCATTGATCGCACGACACTATGGCGGCGCATCAAAGAGAAACGGGGGCTGTCGGCTATGTGAATACAGTGAACCAAGAGAACAAACGGTCCGAATAGACCAAACGGTCCAGCAACGGTGATGCCACACCGCTCTGCCAGTAAACACAGCAGATGATGGAGCTTTGCACTGCTCACTGAAACCTGACGGCAAGATCCCCGAACGTTTCAATAGGGAAGCTTGTTCAGGGATTTGACGATGAGCGAACAGCCCATGGCAAACATCCCCGCCAAGCCCATGCCGCAGGAAAAACCGGCCAAGAGTACCGGGGCGTACTGGCGCCAGCGGGTCCCGTATTTTTTAAGGAAATAGTAGCGACCAAGAAGAGCACCGAGCAACTCGAGAATCAAGCCGTGTGGGGTCGACTGGCCGAGCCCGCGCACCACGCCGTATATCAATAGTACCGGCAGGCCGAAGAGGCTGAGCAGGGCATAGGTGAGCACCCCGAAGACCGCGCCGCAGGCGACGTAGAGGGAGTTGAGCGCCTGAAAGAAGAGCGAGTTGCCCTCAAGGGTGGCGGTCTGCATGAGCAGGGAGTTGAGTGCCTGAAGGTGCCAGAGTTCCTGGGCATAGGGGTAGGAGACAGAAGGGATCGGCGCCAGTTGCCAAAGAAACTGGGAAAAAAGCAGCGAAGCGATGAGAACGATGGGCAGGGTGACGAACTCCGCCTTGATAATCCCCCGCAAACTGGTGCCGGTCAATTCGATCTGGCGAAAGCCCACTGTGGCCTCGCCATAGTTGTGGATGGGGATGGGGGCGTACCAGATCTCGATGCCGCTATAGCCGAAGTACTTGGCCCCGGCGATGAAGCTGGCCTCGCGCACCAGCGGCAGGCCGACGTACTGGCCGGCAATGCCCTCCATGCGGGCGGTGATGTAGCTGATCAAGGGGGTGTAGATAAAACCGTACAAGAGGAAAAAGATCCAGGGAAAGCTCGGCACCAGCCACAGGCAAAAGCCGACATAGGCCAGGGTGGAAAAAACGTAGATGGCCAAGGAGAGCCACACCGAAATATCACCTCGCCCCGGCACCACTCGAAAAAGAGCGCCGAAGTCAAGACGCTCGCTGCCCCCACGGCGGAAGGACTTGCCCACCTGGTACAAGCCGATACCACCGATGGCCAGGCCCAGACCAATACCAAAACTCATATAGAAGTCGAAGCTGTTGGCGAAAACCGTCTCCACCGTGCCCATGCCCAGATGCCAGCGATGCAGGATACCGTACTCGAAGAGGATGGGGTTGGCGATCACCGTGATCATCAGGCCGATGAAGCCGCCGATGACCGCCCAGAAGGGAAGAACCATACCGATGAAGACCAGCCCAAGATCAAGCTGGATACCGGTGGCCACCGCCGGCA
>CAYSON010000020.1:0-11029 GCA_964432635.1 uncultured Desulfopila sp. | reverse complement strand
GATCGCGCCCTTGACCGCGTGATTGGCTTCCGGCGCCGGCAGGATGCCCTCGGTATTACGGGTCAGCTCCACCCAGGGAATGGGGATGAGCCGCACCGGTTCGGTGAAGATCAGCGCGGAGAGGGCCGGCAGCAGGACATAGACCCCGCCGAAGAGCAGGCCGATGACCGAGCCGATGGAAAAGACCCTCCACTTCCAGCCATCCTTCTTGTCCTCACTCGATTCCGCCAGGGCCATGGTACCCAGGGCGGCCACCGGTGCCATGGGAAAGGGCAGCTTCTCGACGTCGGAGGTCAGCCGGTAGAGGGCGTAGCCGAGGCCGAACTGATCGATGCGCTGAATGATCATTGCCCCGGTCACCAGGAGAATGGGCATCAGCCAGTCTCGGTGCAAAAAGGTGCGCTCAGCGTAGGAGGACGAAGAGAGGTCAGGGGCGACCCAGGTGGGGATAAATTCGCTCAGGCCAAGCATGCGGGCGGCATCCGACTGCACCAGATACTGGCTCCACAACAACCCCTGAAAGGGCGAGGCCAGGGCCGCCCCGGCCATATAGTAGAGCAGGAAGATCTCCTGCTGTTTAAGCTCGGAGTAGGAGCGTCTGGCCACCTCGGCAAAGAGGATGATGGTCACCCAACGCGCCGCCGGGCCGATGCCCGAGCCGAGCACCAGCTGTAGGTACATCGAACCCGGCATCATCAGAAATCCAATGAAGATGGCGCCGATAACTGTGCGCACATCGAAACCTTCGGCGAACTGGTCGGGCGCCTTGAGCAGATCGCGATATTCCTTGAGTTCCTTGTCGTCGTACATAGCGCCTCAGGAGGGGAGAACCAGATAACTGACACCGCTACGGAGACTGATCAGAGCCCAGAAGGCCCCCATGACGAAGTCCCCGAGGATCATGCCAATAAACACCAGCCGCACACGACGATAGAGAAAATTGCCGCCGTAACGCTGACAGAGGGCATTGCATACCCAGCCCACAAGAAAGCTGAACCACAGCAAGCGCATGGACGAGCTGTAGGCCATGAGATAGCCCAGCGGGTGAATCGGCCACCAGGGCAGCAGATAGAAGCAGAGGATCAGGGCGATCATCACTGCCGCGCCAATGGCGACAAAGAGCAGCACCCAATGACTGGGGCTTTGCGGAGTCTCGAGTAAGCCCTTGCTGTTGGCATAAACGGTCTGGGTGGTGCGCGTCGCCCAATCCATATCAAGCTCCTGCAGGCCATAACGATAGGCGAGGTAGAGCATGGCGAAAAAGGCCGCGGCCACCGCCAGGACCAGGGCGAGCAGCACGGTAACGGCCAGCGCCCCACGGCCTCGGGTACGCTCGCCGATCTTTTCGGCATGAAAGAGCGAAGGCAGCAGGGACTCTCGCATGTCGACGAAGAGCATCTTCTGCAAACTCATGCCGAGCACCACGCCCAACGACCCAAGCGGCCTGGAGCCAAAAAGACTCAGGATGGTGTCGCTGGGGGCGGTGTTGAGAGAACAAAAGGGCACCCCACCCTGGCAAACGATACGCGCCACAACCAGCATTGCCATAAAAAAAGCAAGATAGAGCAACACGGCGCTGGTCAGCCCCATCCCCCAGGCCATGGACCAGACACAGAGGGCGGTCAGGGATAGCACCGTTCCCAGCAAGGCATAACGGCTCGGGATCCATCCCGCCTCGGACGGTTCTTCCCGGCCGGTGAACAAGCCTACCAGGGCCTGACGCAGCGAGGCGCGGGCCAGCCAAACGATAAAGAAAACAGAGACCAGGCCGGCGCCGATCACTTGTGTCTCCTCGGGGCGGAGGATGGTCGGCCCAAACATGGTGCCAAGGGCGGAATCAGCGATGCGCACCCCCGAGGCCTGGAGAAGGCCGCTGAACAAACAGGCGAGCAGGAAAAACAGCCAAAAGCTCAGGGAGATCTGACGGGTGGCAATAAAGGCAAAACCGATGAAGGCCGGGTAGATGTATACCTTGACTTTGGCAAATCCCGCCAATGGGCCGCTCGAGGGAAAATAGGAACCTATGAGAATTTCGATGGGCAGGGCCGGTACCGAGGGATAGTGGGCGGCCAGCCCCCCGAGGGTGTGCAACATGAGCGGCAGGCTGAGACCAACGAGGAGGTAAGGATCGCGGAGAAAGACGAAAAGACGGCCCTGGTCGTAGGCCTCGGCCATCATCTGCGGGGTCTGCAGCAGGGGGAAATTGAGTCGTTCGTTGACCACCCACTGATCGGCGAAGAGATTGGCGATACAGAACAGGGCAACATAGACGAGAAGGATAAACACCGTCCATTGGGCGAGCAGCGGCAGCCACATGGCCCAGGGGATGGCGGCGATAGTGGAGAAAAAGTCCCTTTTGGTCTTGTCGGGCAGACCGTGATAGAGGCTGTCAAGCAGGGTCGCATCGCGAGGATAGAGGGCCTCCGGCAATAGAGGCAGCAGGGTGTTGGCCCAGGCATTGCCGGCGTCGGCAAAATGGGCTGGGGCGCTGATATTAATGAAAAAGGTGCGCACCAGTCCGGTGTAACCGATGCCGGAGACCACCACCATCAAGACCCAGGCCACCAGCAGTTCACTGCCCGACAATAGGGGTGCCCGTCCGGTGAATCGGGACAACAGGGCGAGAAGGATCATGGCCGAGACCAGCACAAAAAAGGCGGCCAGCGGGAAGTGCCCCCCGGCCAGCGGGGTAGTACGCAGGTAGCTGTCGGCAAAGGGGGTCACCCCGCAGAGCACAACGCCGATAAGCAAACCGCTGATCAGAGCCCGGAGACGGATCACAGATTTCATCGGTTCACCTCGCTCACCGGAAGGATCCGTGTCTGCGCCACCGGCTCGAAGCGCTCCTTCTCCTCACGCTCGAGGGACCGCCAGATCAACAGTTGCCGGCGCAGATCGTTGACAAACTCCCGGCATAAGCGGTACCAGGCGAATTTCTCGCCACTCTGTCGCACCACCGTCAGATTCATCTCGAGAAAACCTGGATAATCGGGCGATGGGCAGGAGATAATCGAGACCCGCTGGCGAATGGCGAAATCAAAAGGTGCCAACCAGGTGCAGAAGGAAAGGGTGAAGCAGTCAGCGTGCGAGGCCGGCGCCCTACCCACCGGGCAAGCATACTCGACTGAGATATCCTCGACCGCAAAAAGGCCATGCGCTACGTCGACATGAGCTTGATAATACTCAAGAAGAAAACCGACGATGCAATCCTGTTCGGGCACCTTGAAGAGAAACGGCAGCGGCATGGTCATGCTCGCCCCTTGCACAGGAGGCAGGCGAAAGGTGCGGGTCACGTCGGGGATGGCGATGCGTCCGGCGACCCGGGCCGGATAGATGACCGACAACAGCACCACCGCCAAAACGATGATCAGCGAGGCCACCCCGGCCAGCGACGAGTAGTTGGCGGTCATCCCGGCCCAGAGTGCGGTATCGGCAAGGAAATGGGCGGCGGTCTGGGCGGTCAGGTAGCCGATGACGGCACTGATAATGCCGAAGGCCAGGGCCTCGGCCACGAACAACGAGGCGACATGTGGAGGGGCTAGACCTACCGAGGTGTAGACAGCTATCTCCCGCCGCCGTTCGACCACGCTGCCCACCATGGTATTGAGAAGGATGAGGATGGCGATGACAAAGGGAATAACCACGTTGCCCATGCCGGCATAGGAAAGTGACCCCACCGAGTAGTGCATCCGCACCCCCTCCCCGCTACCATGAAAAAGCAACAACTGATAGCGGTCGGCAAGTCGAGTCGCCAGTTCCCTGTTGGCGCCGCCAGGGGCAGCCAGGGCCAGGCTTTTCAAGCTGCCGCCATGGGAAAGTAGCACTTGCGCGGGAACGATGGCGATACGCTCACCCTCGATGTGTTGGTAGCGGCCAACCATTTTCGAGATCTCCTCCCCCGATTCCGCCGCCTCGGCCTCGGCCTCGCTCATCGCCGATGACACTTCGTTGGGGTAGAGAACCGACGTCAGCGGCTCGCCATCAAGGTCGACCATGCGGTCGTAGGCCTTACCGTCGAAGATGCCGCGCACCGTCAACGTCAAACCCCACAGGGTCACTACTGGCTGGGGCGTCAACGAGTTGATGCCGAGTTGTTTGGCCAGGGTCGAGGAAAGGAGAATCTCGTGGCTCGCTCCTTGTCCCAGCCAATCGCCGAGAATCAAGGTCTTATCCAACCCAAGCAGCTGGGCTTCACCCGGGTCGAGGCCGACCAGCCCGGAAGCGCTGGCCTCCTTGGCCCCTGCGCCCAAGACCACGATTGGGGCGCGAGTCCGGTCGGCACTCTCCATCCAAACGCGACGGAACCAGCTCCCCTCCCCCGGCAACGCGGCGGCCAACTCGTCCACCAACTGCGGCGGCAGACTCTTCCACTCCGGAGCCTTGAGCAAAATCCCCTGGTAGGGCGCGGCCTCGCTGTAACGTACCGCTCCATGTTCCAGGGAGTTTTTGACCGAAGTGAAATTGAGCAGGGTATAGGTGAGAATGGCCAGGGTGGCACAGGTCAGGGCCGTGCGCACCTTGCGCCGCCGGAGATTGGTGACGCCGATGGCAAAGGCGGCGACGAAGGCCGACCAGAAGGAGATGCCGCGACCTTTAGCGACATGGACACGGTGCTGGAGATTCTGCATCTCCCGCTCGAAACGGCCGCCGAGGATCAGAGTAACCGCGGCGGAAAGTCCAAGGATAAAGAAGGCGAGGATCACCACCAGCGGGCTGTAGGTAAGCTTGAAGGCGGGGTGGACCACGGCGATAATGGCGATGATCGCCAGCAGCAACCCGGAGAAAGAGATCAGTCGCTTATGGATGGCAACCTGGGCAAAGAGCAACCGCTCCATACAGTAGGCAAAGGGGATGAACAGGGCGATGAAGAAGAGCACCCCGCCAAGCACGTCGCGTTGCGTCTTTTCGACATCGTTATACACCCGGACAATGGCCGCCAAGCTATTGCCAGTATGATGTGCCGCCGCCTGATGGCGCAGCTCGGCGGCCGCCTTCTCGGCAGAATTCAGCTCCCCTTGGGCGGTGGCAAGAAGATCGTCGATACGCTGATTGACGATGGAGTGGCGCCGCAGCGTGTCGACCATCGGCGTGGTCA
This sequence comes from uncultured Desulfopila sp., assembly GCA_964432635.1. Lineage (GTDB taxonomy): Bacteria > Desulfobacterota > Desulfobulbia > Desulfobulbales > Desulfocapsaceae > Desulforhopalus_A. The sequence goes on along the minus strand of CAYSON010000020.1, from coordinate 5,934 downwards.
GCCGCACCATGTCACTCGCCGCCTGCAACGGGGTATCAACCACCGTTGGAGTGGCCGAGGCCGTAAACCCACGGCCCTCCGGATCCCCTTGGCCATTGTTGAGCAGCATCAGCTTACGTTCAAGAATGGTGTCGGAGAGGGTCAGCTTAAACGGGGTGTCCGGCTCGAGAAAGAGGCTGGCCAGGCTCGACTGGCGGGTATCGATACGACTGTACCAATAATGGCTGGGCTCGGTCTCGCTGCGGCTATCGAGCAGCCGTAGACGGGTCAAGGGATTGAGACTGCGGGCCTCGCGCAGGCCAAACAGGGTGGTCTGGACGCAGCCGAACATCACCAGATCGGTCTCGCTGTGGCCGCGATTCAGTTTGACCCGGTAGCGGTTCTTGTCGGTAACCGCCTTGTCGATGGCCCAGCTGGCGCGATTTTCTCCAGGAAGAAAGCGATAGCCCTCGATGATCGCCTTGCCGTAGGAGTGCTTCTTGTCGGCGAGGCCAGGAAGGCGAAAGTGACCAAGGCTATCTACCCAGACCAGGGAATAGCCTTGATCCTGATAGATCTGCAACAGCGCCTGTTCGGCCACCTGTTCGGCAAAAACTTCGCCCTGTCGCAAGAAGTTGGCGCGCCCGGAGAGGACGGCGAATCCGTTGAGCATCTTGGACGAGGGCGCAGGCAGCTCGCTGCTGCAGAGAGCCCGCAGCTGTGCGGCCACCAGCCCAGCCTGGGCGAGGGCTTTTTTGGTATCGACTCGTTCCAGAGTGTCGTAAGGGGTAGACCAAGTCGAGCGCAGGTCGTTGACAGTGGCCAGGGTCAGACCCGGCAGACCTGCCAGGGCGGTCAGTTGACCTCCCATAGCCGGCTTATCGGGAAAGTAGTTATGCCACTCGGTACGCCCCGCCCCGGCGAGCAGATCAAGATAGGCAACTTTCTGGCCTTTGGCGGCCTCTTTCAACAGTGGCCGGAGATTGGTATAGTTTTTGGCTCGGTTGACCGTCGGAATCGGCTCATAGACATACGCAGACTCGACGGCGGCAACGCCGCCGCCATGACTTGACAAATGCAGAGAGACGGCGGCAACAATGCGCTTTTTGCCCACCAGCTTTCGTATCGCGGCACCGCTTTCCACAGCGGCAATACGGTCCTCGAGGTCGCCGCGCAAGCGCTGGTTGCGGGCTAGCGCCCTCGCCACAAAGCCCTCGATGACATGACGGTCCTCTGCCCCGAGGGCATGGTAGTCGTGCTCCCAACTGAGACGGCGCAAGGTCAACTTCTCCCCCGCCAGACGTTTAATCTCGGTACTATCGGTTGCCTGACCGCGCCGAGCGGTGCGTAAGCGAAGGTTGAGCGACTCGATTTCGTTGCGCAATTCATCGCGCAGGGCGGTGTGGACCGGGTCATTGTCGCTGTGCACCTCTCCCCCCAGCCGCCCCTGTGCCAAGGTCTCCCCTACCGCCGCTGCGGCCTTCAGCTCCTGACGTCGCCGCGTCAGGTCCTTTTCCACCTCGTCCTTGTCACCCACCAGATAATGAAGAGTCTGGCGCAAACCGGCCAGGTTGTTGCCGTGGCCGGCGCTGGCCAGGAACAGCACCGGTCGCTGCGGACCTTGGGCGGCGAACTCCTCGACCAGAGAGAGCATGGTGGCCAGCGACAGCCCCTGGTCGGCGGCAGGGGCGTGGCCGGGCACATAGCGGCCGGCATCGAGGAACGCCTCGACCAGCAAAAGTTCACCGGAATATTGCTTGTTGCTCCCCGGCAGAAAGCAGAAAACATTTTCGACCACCACCTTTTTCCAGAGGCTCTCGCCATGCAGTTCAGCGACACTGCCGTCCATGGCCGCCGGAGCGCCGAATGCCTGGACAAACTCGCCCTGCGGCAGCCAATAGCGGGGAAAATCAATGGGGGTCAACTCTTCCTTATCGCGAAAAACGCCGCGCGGTGCAACATGATCGCCGGGATCAAGGTAGATCGCGGCCTTGGCGCCGAGACTTGCGGCGTGCAGCCAGTTGCTGCCAGAGTCGAGATCAAGGACAACGATCGCCCCGCTCAGGGATAATCCCTGCAACTCAGCTAGCGTGCCACTGCCACCATAGAGCAGCGGCCCACGCAGGCCCTCGGGGGGGGTGGTCTCCGGAGCGAGGCTGTTGGCAAAGAGTGGAAAGATGGTGGCTTCACTGCCTGCCGCCTGCAATCGCGCTCGACCAGCCTGCCGCACCGGCAGGTCGAAACTTTGGCGCCCGACCACCGCCCCGGCCGAGGATGGCAGGTTGGCGAAAACCGAATGGACATAATCGGCGGTGCGAGCCGCGCCGGGTGCGCCGGAACCGCGGTCGGCCTCGCCGGCGATATGCCGCAGATGTTCGAGGGTATCCGCGGCGCGAACGTGGCCCCAGAGTCCAAGAAACAGGACGACGAGGGCAATGATCAGCCTAGGCCGGGCGGACATGGCGGTCCTCGATGGTGCCCAGGGAGATGTCGAGTTCCTCGCGCCGCTCGATCCGGTCAATGCGGCCGTCGACAATCCACACCACCCGATCGGAGACGCTGAGCATCTTGAAGTCATGGGTGGCCGAGATAATGGTCACCCGCCGCTCGCGGCTCAGCTTTTCGAGCAGGGCGATAATCTCGCCGCCGGTATTCGAGTCAAGGTTGCCGGTGGGTTCGTCGGCGAGGATGATCGCCGGATCGTTGGCCAAGGCCCGGGCGATAGCCACCCGCTGCTGCTGGCCACCGGAGAGTTCGGAAGGCTTGTGCTGGAAGCGCTCGCCAAGACCGACTTGGGCGAGCAGGCCACGACCCTTGTCGATGGCGCGTTCCTGGTCAAGGCCGGCAAAGATCATCGGGAGGGTGACGTTCTCCAGAGCGGTCATCACCGGGATGAGATTAAAAGTCTGAAAAATATAACCGATCTTGCGGTTTCTTAGCCATGCCAACTCGTAGGCGTCGAGTTGGGAAATGTCAATCTCATCGATGAACACCCGACCGGTGGTGGGCTTGTCGAGACCGCCAATGATATTAAATAGGGTGCTCTTACCCGACCCCGAAGGACCCATGATCGACAAGTACTCGCCGGCCTCGACGCTGAGGTCGACCCCATTGAGCACACGCACCGCCGACTTGCCGAGAGAAAAGCTCTTGGTGACTTCGACCACCCGGATGATATGGTGTTGGTCCATCAATATTCCTCCTTCATCACCAGCACCGGTTGCAGTCGCGCGGCAAGAATGGCTGGATAGGCGACCCCGACCAAAGAAAGCACAATGCCGGCACCCCAAGCCCGCATCGCCTCGCCAAGCAGCGGAGCCAGAGTGACGCCGCCACGATCAAGGCCGGGAAAGGACAACGGCGTGGCCAGCCAGGCGACGCCAGTGCCAAGAAAGGTCCCCATCCCTGCGCCGAGGACGCCGATCAGCAGGGCCTCGATCAAAAAGAGTCGTAGAATCATACGATCCAGGGCGCCAAGGCATTTCATGATGCCGATCTCGCGGAATCGCTCGGTCACCGACATCAACTGCGCATTAACGATGCCCACCGTGCACACCAAGAGCGACAGAACCATCAACCATACTTCGGAAGGACCGGCTGCGACAGTGGCGCTGGCTGCGTCGAAGCTATAGCCGGCAGCCCGGAGAGCGGACAGAGCCGATTCCCCGTGCAGGCGATAGAGCTCGCCAGCAAGGGCGGCGTTGGCCAAGGTATAGGCAAGAAAGGCAATGGCCAGGGCCAAACTGATCAGAGTGACCAGGGAGCGAAAGGGACGCAGCCGCAGGCTGTTATAGGCCATCGCCAGGGACTTGCGCCACGGCAGAATGATCTGTCGGGAAACCGTGATCGATGCTGCTGGTTGCCCTGCCGCTGTGGCCATAACACGCCCCCGAGAGAAGTCTGAAAGTTTATAACTTTACTGTTGAAGTAATAGCTATTATGTGCAGAAAAATCCATAAGAGGCTGCTGCTGTCGATAAAAAAGGTGATCTGAGAGGAAGAGTTCTTCCGCTTCTGGTCACCTACCGCCAGTTTTGCCGTAGGGAGCGAAATCGCTGGACCAGACTTCGCAATGGATCGGCCACGCGGATGAAGGGGTAACCCTCCTGGCGGAAGATTTCCTCCAGGGAAAGATGGGGGTCGCGTTCCGGGCTGCGCAGGTAGCGACGCAGGGCGGCGAGCCGACTCCTGATCTCCTTTTCCGCGCGATTCCTGAGAATTTCCTTGAAGTGAAGGATTTCCGCTTTCATCTCCAGGTCGGGACGCTGCTTATGGTATTTATCAAGTTTATAGCGAATGCGTAGATCAATGAGCTTCTTCAGCGCCTGCTCGTGCTCGGCGTCGAGATAGATCACCTCCGGCACCAGATCGCCAAAATGGGTAACCCCGAGCACATCCTTGTCCTGGGTCCAGTAATTGACGAGGAATTCCCGCTCAAGACCCTGATAGTTCTTGAGCGGCATGTACATGCGCCGCAGATGCGTCAAGACCTTTTCCGTCTTGCGGCGCTGGCCTCCGATGATCACCGAACCGCCCACCTCGCCGCGCTTGACCCCCTTGGTCCACGGGGCCCCGGTGATGCCGAAATCATGGTAGACGGGGATGTTCATCAAGGCAGAGAGGGTATTGATGGCCAGGGCGTAGCCGGCCGATGGCCCGCCGACATTGTAGGAGGCGGACAATAACTGATGGTGGAAAGTGTATTTATCGAGGAACTCGCCGAGCAGCCGAGCGGCACTGACCTTGGGCTCCATCTCCTGCAGGTAGTTCTCGACCATGGTCAGCGCCTCGTGGGCACTCTGCTGGGTCATCTGTACCGCCATCTCCATCTGCGCCCCGGCCGAGGATGAGGAGGAAACCGCTCCAGTGACCATGACCTTCTCCGAGGACAGGCCATAGGTGAGGCTGGTGGCGATGGGCAGGAGAACGCCGGTAACATCGTTGGCGCCGACACCGATAATAAATCCCGAGGATCGTTTTTGCTTCAGTTTTTTCCTCGCCTTCACGGCTTCTTGGTAAATCGAACTAGTTTCGATAGGAATCCCGGAAGACGGATTAAAAACCATTAAGAGAGGCTCACTGCCATGCCTCCTACGGCGGTCTTGGCACGATACTGTATAACCGTTTGCAAATGTTTCGAAAGAAGGAATCAAATTGACACTAGAGTTAGTTTGAATTAAGGTGATTGACCATTCTGAGCGAAATTCCACATCAGTATCATTCGTCGGATTTACACGAGTCGTGTATTGAACGATTGACGCATCAATAACATCGCGATCCAATTGTTTTACAGTTATCTTTACCCGAAGAAAACCATTAGTATAAGGACCGACTAGACGAAAATCACGACCTTGATCATCCCGACCCGCTCCGGGCAAAAATCCAAAGTATACTTGAGCCCCTTCTTGGTCTTGGACGATCCACCGACTCAATTTTTGACCATATTCAGGATCCCCTATTGTTGAGGCGAAAACATCTTCGACAGCATCTTTTTTGATCCCACCGATCGCGAGATGAGCAAGTCTGTATGCGTTGGGAATATCCGCCTCCCCAATAGAATCAACAATAATAGCAGATGCCGGCACACTATTACTTATACCACTCCTAAAGGTTGGGATTTCACAGTAGAAGCACAGGTTAGACCAAGAACACAGAAACGTCTTGTACTGCGAGGGATAACTCAGATCACAAGTTGACAGAAGTTTATCATCAACCACCTGTAAACTCATTACATTTGTTAACCGCTGAATTCCCTGCCCAGTCAAATTCTCAAAACGCCAACTACCTAAGTAACCACGATTTTTAGACACCCCAACTGCTGCTTGCAATTCCAAAACAGATATTACAACCAAGATCAGAACCCTGATAACAATAAAAGATTGATAACACCAGAGAGGTGCCACCCTTCGGACACCGCTAATTAGATTTTTTATATTTAAAAAACACATGATCAGAT
>CAYSON010000019.1:0-15661 GCA_964432635.1 uncultured Desulfopila sp. | reverse complement strand
CCCACCTGATGGGGATAGGGGATCCATCCAGCATCAACCACCGCCCGCGAGGCCGACACCTTGGCACCGAGAACGTTGGCGAGTTTTTGGAGCAGTTCGAAACCCTTGGCGGTTTCCAGACCCCGTCCTCCGGAAACAAGAATGTCGGCTTCCTGAATATTGACCTTAGAGGCCTCACCCACAACCGACTCACAGACCATGATCTTGCTGGCATACAGCTCGTCCGGCACCTGCAGTCGGATGATTTCTCCGCTCCTGCTGCCATCAAACTCCATGGCCTTCATCACCTTGGGTCGTACGGTGGCCATCTGCGGCCGCGACCCCTCGCAGACGATGGTGGCCATGATATTTCCGCCAAAGGCTGGACGGGTCTGCAGTAACACCCCGTCCTCCTCTCGAATTTCTAGCTTGGTGCAATCAGCGGTGAGACCGGTATTGAGGCTGGTGGCCACTGCCGGAATAAAGGAGCGCCCAATGGCAGTGGCTCCGGCTAGGACGATTTCCGGAGAGTATTGGCGCACCAGGTGGGTAAAGACAGCGGCGTAACAATCGTCACGAAAATCGCGCAAAGGCTCGCTATCGACGACCACGACCAAGTCGGCGCCATGCCCAATCAGCAAATCGGCGCTATCACCGGTATCGGCTCCAAGCAAATAGGCATGCAAGGTCACGCCACGCTGATCGGCGAGTTTTCTGCCGATACCAAGAAGTTCAAGCGACACGCTGGCCAATTCTCCACGGCGATACTCGCAGAAGACGGCAATGCCCGTCCAGCAGTTGATATCGACCGCGGCTCGCCCTCCCTCCTCCTTGATACTCAAGGCCCCCACTTCGCAAGCCTCTACGCAGGCCCCACAGAGAGAGCAGGACTCCCCGATCTGTGGGATTCCCTGATCCATGGCAATGGCGCCAAAGGGGCAACTCTGCTCACAAATCCCGCAGCCGACACACAATTCTTTGCTGACTATCAACATGGGTTTTTTCCTCTTCTCCCCCTTAGAGGTATGGCAACAGCTTATCTACAAGCTGGTCGATCTGTTCGTCAAGAGTCCCGTTCAACACCGTCCGTTCACCACGGGCGTGTGGAGGGAATACCTTGACCACCTTGGTGGGTGACCCGGGCAGACCGATGGAGGCGGGATCAGCATCCAACGCCTTGGCGTTGTAGGAGACGATTTCCGCCTTCTTCGCCTTCATCTTGCCTTTCAGAGAGGGCACCCGAGGTTCGTTGATATCCTTGACCACCGACAACAGGGCCGGCAATTTCATTTTCACCACGTCGTAACCATCGTCCATCATCCGCTCGGCGACTACAGACTCCGCTGAAATCTCACGAATCTTCTGTACGCAGGTCATATAGGGGATGTTGAGGCGTGTTGCCAGCCCCGGTCCTACCTGGGCGGTATCACCATCGATGGCCTGCTTGCCGCAGAGAATCAGATCAAACGAGCCGACTTTGAGGATCGCTTGCTCAAGGGTATAGGCGGTGGCCCAGGTGTCGGCACCAGCAAAAAGCCGATCGGAAACGAGCACTACCTTATCGGCACCGCAACTGATCGCCTGCCGCAAAACTTCTTCAGCCTGTGGAGGTCCCATGGTCAGGACAACCACTTCGCCGCCGCATCGTTCCTTGATGCGTACAGCCTCTTCTAAGGCATACTGATCATAGGGGTTCATGATCGAGGCCACCCCTTCCCGTGCCAGGGTATTCGTCAGCGGATCGAGCCGCACATCCTTGGCGTCGGGAACCTGTTTTACACACACGATGATGTTCATGCAACAACCTGTATCAATCTCAAATCGTGCCCCGAGCGACGGGGCCATAAGGAAATCCCTGCAGCACGATGCCGCTTACTCAGGAATATTCCTTGTTCAGCTCCTGGCCGATGACGTTGCGCTGGATCTGGTTGGTGCCTTCGTAAATCTGCAAGATCTTTGCATCGCGCATCATCTTTTCGACTGGATATTCCGACATGTACCCATAGCCGCCAAGGACCTGCACGGCATCGATGGCGACCTTCATCGCCACATCGGTGGCGTAGACCTTGCACATCGACGATGCCTTGGACATATCCTTGGGGTGGGCGTCGATATGTTTGGCGGAGGCATAGACCAGCGCTCGAGCCGACTCAATGCCGATGGCCATGTCGGCAAGCATGTGCTGCACGGCCTGGAAGGCGATGATCGGCTTGCCGAACTGATGCCTTTGCTTGGCATAGGTCACGGCCTCGTCGAGAGCCCCCTGAGCGAGTCCGACTCCCAGGGCGGCAATCCCCGGTCGGGAAAGATCAAGCGTCTTCATGACCGTGATAAAACCGGTGCCCGGCCTGCCGATTATGCGATCCTTGGGGATGCGGCAATCTTTGAAGATCAATTCGGTGGTGGAAGAAGCCCTTATGCCCATCTTCTTTTCTTTGGGGCCACAGGTAAAACCCGCATCCCCCTCTTCGACGACGAACAACGAGGCGCCACGGGGGCCGCGACTGCGGTCGGTGATGGCCACCACCGTATAGATTTGCGCCTCGCCACCATTGGTGATCCATTGTTTGGTGCCGTTGAGTACCCAGTGATCTCCGTCGAGCACGGCCGTGGTCTGGATGCCGGAGGCATCGGAGCCGGCATTGGCCTCGGTCAGTCCGAAGGCACCGAACTTCTTCCCGGATGCCACATCCGGAAGATACTTGGCCTTCATCTCCTCGGAACCAGCAATAATAATCGGATACACCCCAAGAAAATTCGCAGAGAAAGCGGTGCCCACACCGATGCAACCGCGGCCAAGCTGCTCGACGGTCAAGACGATATCAAAACAGCCGCCGCCGAAGCCACCGTATTCCTCGGGAATCGGCACCCCGAAAAGATCGGCTTGGGCCATATCATTGAGGATCTGACGAGGAAACTGGTGTTTTTCATCCAGTTCGGCGCGAGCAGGAATGATGCGTTCATCGGTAATCTGCCGAGCCGTGTCGACGATCATCTGTTGTTCTTCAGACAAGAAATAATCCATACTCTTTTCTCCAACTTACCACGTAATTAAAGATGCTCCCCAGGTCAAACCACCGCCGAAGGTACAGAACAGCACCTTGTCGCCCTCATCGATGAGGCCTTGGCGATTGGCTTCGTCGAGGGCGATGGGAATCGACGCCGCCGATGTATTACCATATTTGGCCACGTTAATAAATACCTTACCCTGTGGTACCCTGAGACGATCGATAAGGTTATTGATGATGCGAATGTTGGCCTGGTGGGGAATGACCAAATCGATATCGCTGATGTCGAGCTGGCAGCGCTGTAAAAGGCCGCGCACTGAATCCTCCATCGCCCGCACCGCGTACTTGAACACCTCACGGCCTTCCATGCAAATAACCGCACCGGCATAATCGGCAAGGCGCAGGTCGGGGTTGGTGCTTTCCGGGCCGTGCATATAGAGAAGATGCCAGAGGCCGCCGTCGGAACCAAATTTGGAGCCGACAACACCGCGATCGCTGTCGGAGTGGCCGAAAACGGCAGCACCAGCACCGTCGCCAAAGAGGATGCAGGTGTTGCGGTCCTGCCAGTTCAATCGACCGGTCAAGGTCTCAGCGCCCACCACCAGCACCTTCATGGCCGGGTCGGTGCGAATATAGCGGTCGGCGAGATCAAGGCCATAAAGAAAGCCGGAACAAGCGGCGTTCAGGTCGTAGGCGAAGGCATTGACCGCGCCGATCTCACTCTGCACGAAACAGGCGGAGGAAGGCATCTGCATATGGGAACTGATGGTGCCAACCACCACCAGGCCAAGCTCGGCGGGGTCGACGTTGGCGGCTTCCAGGGCCTGCCTCGCCGCCTTGGCGGCCAACTGGTAGGTTTGTTCGCCGGGCCCACCGATGTGCCGGCTCTCTATGCCGGTGCGGCTTCTGATCCACTCGGCGCTGGTATCAACGATGGTTTCGAGCTCTTCGTTGGTGAGAATTCGCTCCGGCAGGCAAGAACCGGTGCCTAAAACAACCGTTCCCATCAGTTCACCACTTCCACCACATTATTGCTGGCGTCGAGACCGGCGAGGATATCCTGATTGATGTTGCGCTTAACCATCTTTCCCGCTTCGAGAATGGCGTTTTTGATGGCATGCGAACTGGACTTGCCATGACAGATAATCCCCACCCCGTTGATGCCGAGGAGAGGTGCTCCGCCGTATTCGGCATAATCAACCCGTTTCCTGAAGGCCTTAAAGGCGTTTCTGGCCAACAAATAGCCGATTTTGGCAAGAAATGACTTGAGAATCTCTTCGCGCAGCATCGACATTGCCGCCTCGGCCAACCCCTCGCTGACTTTGAGACAGATGTTGCCGACGAAACCGTCACAGACGATGACATCAACGTCGCCGCGAAAGACATCCCTTCCCTCGACATTGCCGATGAAGTTCAGGGAACTCTTTTCGAGAAGGGGGTAGGTTTCTTTGATCAGGCTGTTGCCCTTGCCGGTCTCTTCGCCGATGGTCAGCAAACCCACTCGCGGATTGCCGACATCATTGATTTTCGAAAAGGCCGCGGCCATGATGGCAAACTGCAGCAGATGCTGCGGTCGGCAATCAACGTTGGCCCCGATATCCATGAGCACCACCGGCTTTTTCATGGTGGGAAAGATGGAGGCTATGCCAGGGCGATTAACCGAGCCGAGTCGCCCAAGCTTGCGAACCGCCGCCGCCATGGTCGCGCTGGAGTTGCCGGCGCTGACCGCAGCATCCGCCTCACCGCTTCGCACCAGATCAAAGGCCACCATCACCGAGGCGTCCTTTTTTTTGCGCACCGCGTCCACCGGATGTTCGTTCATCTCGATCACCTGACTGCAATGAACAACGTTCACCAGCGAAGTGACGGTCTTGGACGGAGCATGGGTATCCAGCGACCGGCGCAGCAGGGTTTCATCACCAACCAACGTGACCCCTACCCCGCCCTGTTCGACGGCCAGCAGAGCCCCGGCAATCAACTCCTCATGACCATGGTCACCGGCCATGGCATCCAGGGCTATTTGCACAACTCGCTCCTAGGCTACTTCCGTATCAAGGACAAAAACGGTGCGGCCCTTGTATTTGCCGCATTTACCGCAGAGGCGATGCGGTTCTTTGGGCTCGCCGCAGGAGGCGCAGAGAGAGAGTCCCGGCGCGGTCAACGCATCGTGGGACCGGCGCAGTCGGGTACGGGAATGGGAATGTCGTCTTTTCGGTAAAGCCATGAAATCCTCCACAATCGGTATGCGAACATACCAGTAATAGATAAGCGTTATTGCTTTTGTAATCGTTTCAATACGGCAAAAGGCGATGCTGTCTCCCGCTCGCCGCATCGGCATGGGTCTTGATTCAAAACCGCTCCACAGCCAACGCAGATTCCGCAGCAATGCTCACTGCATAACCGCTTTTGCGGGATGGCCAAAAACATCTGTTCGGCGAGGAGCTCGTCAACCTCAATCACCGGCTCTTTTAGGTAGAGGGTGAGTTCTTCGCTTGCCGCCACTTCCCGTTCTCCGTCACCGTAGAGCTCCTCGGCCACGGTAGTTGCCAGATAAACGAAATCGCAACACAGTTCCTCAAGGTACGGTTCACTGCATCGATCGCAGACCACCCTGTAGCTGCCGATAACTTCACCTTTGAGGACCACCGTTTGCGGGTCCTTGCGACTGACCTCAAGGGTGGCGGCAGCAGCGACGACGGATGCCCCGGGAACCACCGGAAACCACTGGTCACCGGGAATCGAATAATGGCGGGACTTCCCGGAAATTTCGTCAAAAAACAATCGCATGGCCCTTCTGCCCCGTCGTCCAGGATCTACCCGGCGGAAAAATAAAAGAAAGGAAAAATAAACAATTTCTCCGGGAATGGCGAGAAAAAAAAGAGATCCTGCTAAAATCGGCGCACAAGGGAAAGATGACCGCGCGCCAGAAAATTGCACCGAGTGGCACGAAAGGCCGGGGGCGCCGCGAGCTTGTCTGCACTTCTCAAAGCACCAGGGCGAGTCGCTCCGAGCTTTTTTTTAGCCTGAGAGACATGCGTCCGACAACCCAGGTGAGGATTTTGACCGCCAGCGGACTATGGGCCTGAGCAAGGGCCTCATAGGCCTGAGCCGACAAAGAGAGGAGGCGGCAGGGCTGCACCGCGGTCAAAGTGGCACCGTGCTGCCGACCGATCAATAAGCCGCTCTCTCCGAGAGGCGCCCCCGGATCAAGCAAGGCAACCACCTGCATCCGTTCTGCGAAACCGGTGTGCTTCTGCACGGCGATCCTCCCTGCAACCAACACATAGAAGTGGTCCGCTGACTGCCCCGATCGAAAGAGAATACTCCCAACATCAAGGTGAAGCGGCTCCATGGCGGCGAAAACCACCTCGGCCTCCTCCCTGGCAAGAAAAGGCAAACACCGGGAGTGCGTCTCTGGACAATATTCCGCCATAGTATCCCTAGTTGATCTCGGTTGAGAAGGAGTTTATCTTCTCTTCCAGGACCTTAACCAACCCTTCGTATTGATCCTTGCGCAAAATCGATTTGAACTGCTCCTGGTAATTGCGCACCAGGCTCACCCCTTCGATATTGATGTCATAGACCATCCAGCGTTTCTCCGTCTTACGCATGATATAGTGCACGGGGATTTTCACGCCGGCATTGTCGAGCAATACCGAGACCTGGCCGCGATCTTCTTTGACCGTCTCCTGAATATACTCGAGAGTCTGTCCAGAATACCCCTCCAACTTGCCGATATAGACATTTTCCAACAACTTGGTCATCAATGTGGTAAAGCGATCCTGTTCTGCAGCGTCGATTTCCTGCCAGGTCTTGCCCAACACCCGTTTCGACATCTCGCGAAAGTCAAAACCATGGCTGATCACCGCCATGATCTTCTCGCGTCGTGGGGTGCGGTGCTCATCCCCTTTGAGACTGGTATCGGCGAGGACGGCGGTCAGATCGTTGAGGATCGGCTTGAGGTCAACAGTTGGTCCCGGCGAATTGGCCTGGGCGGAGGAAATTGTCAAGGTAAACAACAGGGTGAGCAGGAGATTTTTCATGGCGCAAGGTCTTCTCATGGAAAGGGTGTTGGTGTTCTAACGGTCTAAAGCTGCGTTGAGCAGCTTGTCTGCTCAAACGAAACTTATGGCCTTGTGGTATAAGCTACTTGGCGCTGCCAAAGGCGAATTTTGAGATAAGTGACTCGATATCGACGGACGATTCCGTCTCGACGATCATTTCTCCAGCCTTGAACAACTCTGTATCACCGCCAAGATTGAGCTGGATATACTTATCACCGATGATCCCCTGGGATTTCACCGAGGCGATGCTGTCCTTGGAAACCTTGACGGTCTTGTTGATGCGCAGGGACAACAAGGCCGCCTCGTCGTCGCTCAAGGCGATTGCAGCCACTTCGCCCACCGTCACTCCCGCCACCTGCACCGAGGCACCCTTCTTGATGCCAGCGACGTTGTCGAACTGGGCCTTGAGCACATAGGTCGTGCCCTGACGAAGAAAAGGCACCTCGCCCAATTGCAGGGCAAGATAGACAAGAGCCCCGAACCCGATGAGCATAAACAACCCGACCGCCGATTCCAAGGTACTTTGTTTCATTGTTCCACCAGATGACTTTGATAGATATCGCCCATGGTCATAGCGACAAATTCACGAATATGGGGTTTGTCCGACCACTGGATTGCTTCGGGGCTTGAAAAGACGTCCATCTCGCCGCGATTGAGAATGATCACCTGGTCGGCCAGGTTGAAAATCTTGGGGATATCGTGGCTGACGATAACCGAGGTAAACCTGAACTCGGCCTGGGTCCTGGCAAAGAGATGATAAATTTCCCGAGTCATTACCGGATCGAGTCCGGTGGTCGGCTCATCAAAGAGCATAATACTCGGTTTGAGCATCATCGCCCGCGCCAACCCAACCCGCTTCTGCATGCCGCCGCTGAGCTGCGCCGGATACTTCTCCTCATGGCCGGAAAGCTCGAACTGGGCCAGCATGGTGTTCACCAGCGAGCGAATTTCTTCCTCGCTTTTGACGGTGCGCTCACGCAGGGGCAAGGCGACGTTTTCAAAGACACTCAAGGAGTCAAAAAGGGCTGAGCCTTGAAAGAGCACGCCGAACCGGCTCCGCACCTCCTCCAGCTCCCTCCCCCTGGCATGGGTGATATCCTCGCCATGCACCAGCACCCGACCGCTGTCGGCCCGCACCAATCCGAGAACGAGCTTGAGCGTAACGCTCTTGCCCTGCCCGCTGCCGCCGGCAATAACCGTGGTCTTGCCCTCGGGAATGGTGAATGAAACCCGGTTAAGCACCGTCTGCACGCCGCCGTTGGCTTTAGCAAAGGTCTTGACGACCTGGTCAAACTCGATAGCCGCCGACATCAGAGAAGCACCGCGGTGAGAAGGTAATCGAAAATCAGAACCGAGATCGACGACAGCACCACCGCCTGGGTGGTAACGCGACTGACGCTCTCGGCCCCGAAGCCGGCCCCGCGAATCTCACGGACGAAATAGCCGCGACCGGTGGATATCCACACCACCAACAGGGCGAACACAAAGGATTTAATAATGCCAAGGTTGATATCGTGGTTGGTGACGCTGTTCTCCATGCCTTGCAGATAGCTGCCGGGGCTGACATCCATCAGGCCGACCCCGGCGACATAGCCACCGGCGATGCCGACCACATCGAACACCGCCGTGAGCAGCGGTACGGAGATAATGGTCGCTAGAAACTTCGGCGTGATCAGGTAACGAAAGGGATCGATGGCCATGCAATCGAGGGCGTCGATTTGTTCGGAAATACGCATAATGCCGATCTCGGCACACATCGCCGACCCCGCCCTGCCGGCAACCATCAGGGCGGTCAATACCGGCCCCAATTCCATGATCAAGGTCAGCGACACCGCCGAGCCGAGCATGCCTTCGGCGCCGAACTTGTGCAAGGAATAATAGCCCTGCAGACCCAACACCATGCCGGTCGAGGCGGCGGTGAAGAAGATCACCGCCAGGGATCCAAAGCCAATGAAGTGCACCTGGCGCAGCAACTCCCGAAACCGGAAGGGACGGCGCAGCGCTCCGCGCAGAGCTCGGCCAAGAAAAAACGTCATCCTGCCAAGATCGCAAAGAAGGTAGAGTCCGGTGTTGCCTAGACGTGCGAGAGTGTTGCCGTTCATAACCCGAGTCGATGAATACCCCGGATGTTTTTCTTTTTGATTCGGGGTTGGTAAGTCATGGTCGATAGGCTCACTACCATATTCTTTGCCCCCAAGGAAGTCAATATTCGCGTTGTTGCCAAAAGCACCTCCTCCCCCGGGTTACACAAGAAATTCGTCCCCCAAGCTTATCGCCTGCGGGGATCGAAGGTGTGGCGCAGGGCCTCGCCGATGAAGATCAGCAGCACCAGGGTAATCACCAGCACTGCAAAGGCCGAGAGCGACAGCCACCAGGCCTCGAGGTTGGCCTTGCCTTGGGCGAGCAACTCCCCGAGACTGGGGGTGGAAGGGGGGACACCGAGTCCGAGAAAATCGAGACTGGTCAGGGCGAGAATCGCCGCAGAAACGCGAAAAGGCAGAAAGGTCAGCACCGGCGTCAGGCCGTTGGGCAATAGATGACGCCACATGATAATGACATTGCCGACGCCAAGGGCCTTGGCAGCCTTGACATAATCGAGGTTGCGGCCGCGCAGAAATTCGGCGCGCACGTAGTCCGACAGCCCCATCCAGCTGAACAGCGACAGCAATACCAGGAGCAACAGAAAGCTCGGCTTGAAGATCGAGGCGAAAATAATCAATAAATACAGCTCCGGCATCGCCCCCCAGATTTCGATACACCGCTGCATAAAGAGATCGAAACGACCACCGAAGTAGCCCTGCAGGGCGCCGGCGATGATGCCGACAACGGTGCCGATCAGCGTCAGGGCCAGCCCGAAGAGGACGCTGAGGCGAAAGCCGTAAACGAGTCGCGCCAGAACGTCGCGGCCACGATCATCGGTGCCGAGAAAATTCGCGGTGGTCGGCGGAGATGGCAGCGGGCCGTCGATATCCCGATTGATGGTATTGTAGCTGTGACGGTTGAGAGGGAAAATGACCCAGTTGCCGTCGCTTCTCAGTCGCTCGAGGATGTAGGGATCGCGGTAGTCGGTCTCGGTCTCAAAGTCTCCACCAAAGGTGGTCTCCGGATAAAAAACAGCAATGGGAAAGTAAATTTTCCCCTGATAGTGAACCAGAAGCGGCAGCTCGTTGCTGAGCAGTTCAGCCCCACAAGAGAGGAGAAAAAGCGCAAGAAAGAGGACGAGACTGTGATATCCGCGCTTGTTGCGTTTAAAGCTCCTCCAGGCCTCGGCTCTTCTCTCGGCCACCGCCGAGCGCACCTTTATTTTAGCGAGCTGGCTATCCATCAATACTTTCGAAGGTGATGCGCGGATCAACCGCCACATAGCTGAGGTCGGAGAGCAACCGTGAGACGAGTCCAATGAGAGTGAAAAAGTAGAGCGTGCCAAGGACCACCGGATAATCGCGGTTGAGCACCGACTCGTAGGCCAGGAGCCCCATGCCTTGCAGGGAGAAGATGGTTTCGATGAGCAGGCTGCCGGTAAAAAATGAGGCAATGAAGTAGCCGGGAAAGCCGGTGATGATGGGGATGATACCGTTCTTGAAGACATGCTTGTAGAGGACCTGCCCTTCCGGCAACCCCTTAGCGCGGGCGGTAAGGACATACTGCTTGTTGATCTCCTCAAGAAAGGAGTTTTTAGTGAGCATGGTCATGACGGCGAGACTTCCCACCGCCCCGGCAGTCACCGGCAGCACCATATGCCAGAGATAATCAAGCAATTGCATGAGCGGCGGCAACTGCTCGAAATTGTCGGAGACCAACCCGCGCAGGGGGAAGATCGACCAAAAACTGCCGCCACCGAATAGCACCACCAAGAGTACGCCTAGGACAAATCCGGGGATGGCGTAGCCGATCAAGATGATGGTCGAGGTGATCAGATCGAAGCGCGAGCCGTCGTCGACGGCCTTTTTAATCCCCAGGGGAATACAGACCCCATAGACAATGACAAAACTCCACAGGCCAAGCGACATGGACACCGGCAGACGGGAGATAACCAAATCGGCAACACTGCGCTGATGGTAATAGGAAGACCCAAAATCAAACATGAGGTAACGGCGCATCATCGAAAAAAAGCGTTGCACAGGTGGCTGGTCAAAGCCGTAGAGCTTTTTCAGGGCATCAAGGCGCTCTTCGTCGAGGCCGGAATCGCCCCGATAGAAGGCCTGGGAATCGCTGCCGACCTCCCCGCCCTTGTCCATCCCGCGCATCTCGCTGATCAATTTTTCCACCGGCCCCCCGGGAACAAACTGAGTAACACCAAAGGTGATCACCATCACCCCGAACAAGGTGGGGATCATGAGTAACAATCGTTTGACGATATAGGCAGCCATGGCCCTTCCCTCCATTGTCGACGCATATTCACCAGCGGGGGTGACAGTACCGGGAAATATTGCGAATAGACACCCTAAGAAAACAATATTTCTTGTTTTTTGCTCGCCCTTTGTGTCTTTTACGTTTGCAAACAGAAAAAAGAGTCGGCAGCATGCCAGGTTCCGACGCCCCTGGGTAGCAACACAGCATCACCGGCACCTGCCGGGGCCGTTGCTGCTATCCTCCGCTTGACATCAACCTCCCAGCCACACCATGGAAAACCACAACATCCTCATCGACAACGAGACCGATTTGCGCAGCCTTATGGCCAAGGCCAAGCAGGCCGATGCCGTTGGCCTCGACACCGAGTTCGTCTGGGAGCGCACCTACTACCCGCAACTCGGCCTGATTCAACTGTCACTCTCTGAAGAAGATTGCTATCTCATCGATCCCTTAGCTGTTACCGACCTCTCCCCGCTGGGAGAGCTATTGGCACATCGCGGCGTTGTCAAAATCTTTCATGATGCTCCGCAGGACCTGATGGTCCTGCGGCAAGCCACCGGCGCCGAACCACAAAATATCTTCGACACCAGGCTGGCCGCCGGCTTCTGCAATTTTCCGGCGACCCTCTCCTTGGGTAACCTCGTCAAGGAACTGCTCGATATCAACCTGGATAAAGGAGAGACCCGCACCAACTGGTGCCAGCGCCCGTTGACCGAGGAACAGATACGCTACGCCCTCGACGACGTTCGCTATCTGCGAGCGATTCGGGTTCTGCTACTTTCCCGCATCATTGGCCCGAAGATCAAATCCTGGTTGCAGGAAGAGCTCAACCTTCTCAACAATCCCGCAACCTATAGCGGTGCCACCAGCGACGAACGCTGGCTGCGGCTGCGCGGCACCAATGGCATCGATCGTGCCGGACTGGCCATTCTTAAAAACCTCTGCATCTGGCGGGAAGGAATGGCCAAGAAACTCAACCGACCCCGCGGCCATGTGCTCAAGGACAGTCAGTTGATCGACCTGGCCAGGAAGCGCCCAGTTTCTCCGCAAGAGCAGAAAGAGCAATGCGGCCTCTCCGACAAGGCGGTTGCCAGATACAGCAAGATCATCGCGGCGATAATCGACAACACCCAGAAGCAGCCCGCCGACACCTATCCTCAGGTGGAACGTCCGCTGCGTCTCAATGCCACCGAGCGTCAGCTCTACGAAAAACTGGTTAAATTAATCGAGCTCAAAGCTGGTGTTCTCGGTATCGCCCCGGGACTGGTCGGCAATACTGCCGAATTAAAACTCCTGGTCACTGCCCTCAGCGGCAAACAAAACGAGATTTCACAACAACTGCGGCAAACCGATGGGTGGCGAAAAAACTTTCTCGAGGACTTCTATCGTCACCATGGCCGGAGTTGACCCGGGCGATTGCGTCTCTTCCCAGGAATCCGGCTGAAGAAGCAGTAACCGCACTCAATTACTTAGGTTATCGGCAAGGCAATGCTGCTGATAATCGCGGCATAAAATGGTAAGGTTTCTCTTAGCCACGGCGTTACCACCGGCCGCCGCCTTGGCCCACCACCAAGAGGCGGCACCAAGATCAGGGGAGGTTCCCAACCCTTTGAAGTAACAGTAGCCTAAGCGACTCTGGGCCAGTACCAACCCTTGAGCAGCCGCTTGCTGCCACCAGGAAAAGGCCTTCTCGTCGTCTTGTTCCACGCCCTCTCCTCTGGCGTACAACATACCAAGTTGGTATTGTCCGACGGCATCGCCATTACCCGCCGCCCTGCCGTACCATAAGGCGGCCTTGCCAAGATCGCGAAAACGCTCATCGCCCTTGCCGTACAGCCACCCCAGCATTTTTTGCGAGGCGAGGTGATTCTGCTCAGCCGCCTTTTCATACCAGACAAGGGCCGATTCCATAGAGGGTTCGATACCGGTGGCATCTTGGTACATCATCGCAAGACTAAACTGAGCGACGGCAAGACCTTTCTCCGCGGCCTTTTTCGTCCAGTAAAACGATTTCTTTTCGTCCTTTTCCACACCCTTACCGGCGAGATACATCTCGGCCACTCGCCGCTGCGCCTCTATCTCCCCGGTCCGAGCAGCCCGCAAATACCAGGAAAATGCCGCTTCCTGATCAACAGGGCCGTCGCCCCCATCCGCGTAGCTGCGCGCCAGTTCCATCTGGGCCGCCAGATGGCCCTTCTCCGCCTCTTTTTTCAGCTCTTCCCGGGCAAAGGCCGTTTCGACCATAGAGACAGGATATAACGCAATAATAACGATAAGATAAAAGAAAAAACCTGCACCACATCGCTTTATCGCCACGCTACGCCACATGCCTGCCACAGCCTTTGCTCATTGTACTTGCCTATGTGTAATGATAGGATATCATCTACTCAGCCAACCCGTTTTTCGCCAGGAAAAAAAATGTTGCCCGACACCTTCCAGCAGCCACCGAGGAAACTTTATGTTTGATCGCGACGAACCCCTCTGGGACCGAACCTTACGCCGAATCCGCCAGATCTGGCCACTGGGGGATCTGTCGACCCCCAAGAACGCCGTCGACCAAGACTTGCCGGATGGCGACCTGTCGAGGCTGCGTGCGCGGATCACCGCCTGCCTGGAAGGTCGCGGCGGTGAGGTCTCGGCGCGCAGCC
Source organism: uncultured Desulfopila sp. (assembly GCA_964432635.1). Taxonomy (GTDB): domain Bacteria; phylum Desulfobacterota; class Desulfobulbia; order Desulfobulbales; family Desulfocapsaceae; genus Desulforhopalus_A. The sequence goes on along the minus strand of CAYSON010000019.1, from coordinate 1,609 downwards.
GTGCCGCCGAACTGGGGGAGACCTATCTCACCCTTAACGCCCAGGGGCGGAAACGTTTTCTGCACCTGCTCGCCAAAGAATTCGATGTCGACAGTCAAGCGGTTGAGGAGGCGGCTCGCGCCCGCCTAGAGAGCACCGACCCGGACGTCAAGCGGCGAAAGAACCGGGAGCTGCGGCAACTGCTGGAGCCTCGATACAGCCACCTGCTGCGCCAGTTCAATGGCCTGCAGGAGGGCGTGAAATTTTTGGTTGACCTGCGCGCCGATCTCTTGCCGAGGATCGGCGATGATGCCACTCTCAAAAGCCTCGACCAAGATCTCCTTGCCCTGCTCTCCTCTTGGTTCGACGTCGGCTTTCTCGATCTGCAGCGTATCACCTGGGAGACCCCGGCGATCATTCTCGAAAATCTCATCAAATACGAGGCAGTGCATGCCATCACCTCGTGGCGCGACTTGAAAAACCGCTTACGTCAGGATCGTCGCTGCTTCGCCTACTTCCATCCGCGCATGCCCTGGGAGCCGCTGATCTTCGTCGAGGTGGCCTTGGTCAACGGTATTGCCGACAACATCCACGACCTTCTCGACCAGGGAAAACTGCCCCTGGCTCCAAACCAAGCTGATTGCGCCATCTTCTACTCCATCTCCAACTGCCAGGCAGGGCTGGCTGGCGTCGGGTTCGGTAATTTTCTCATCAAAAACGTGGTCAAGTTGCTGAGCGAAAAACTCCCTAATCTCAAGACCTATTCGACCCTGTCGCCCATCCCCGGTTTCCTTGCCTACCTTCGGGCAAACCCCGAAGAGCTGCCTTTGACCGAAAAAGAAGCGCGCAGCCTCAAGGAAACGAACGACGCCATAGATCCCAGGGACTCCTTCCGCACCGCCCTGGACACCCTCGAGGAACATCTCGACGACACCCGGGAAACACCGCTGAAGCCAATCCTGCTGCGCCTCTGCGCCGCCTATCTGCTCAAAGCCAAGAGGGGACGCCAGGCCTACGACCGGGTCAGCAACTTCCACCTCTCCAACGGCGCCAAGATCGAGCGCATCAATTGGGGCGCCGATCGTTCGGCAAAAGGCCTGGAACAATCGGCGGGAATGATGATCAACTATCTCTATCAGCTGTCACAGATCGAGAAAAATCACGAGAGCTATTCGGGAAGCGGGGAAATCGCCAGCTCCAGCGCAGTTGCCAAACTGGCCAAGGGATAAGGGACGCTCGCGACAAAAATGGCGGAGGCGAGGCGCTAGAACTGAAATCGCCTCCACCGTTGTGAAATTCACGCTTTTTTGGGCAGCTGGTCGAGGTACCACTGCATTGGGTCAATCAGCTCAAAGCCGCTCTCGACCAAGCGATTTTTCACCCTGGCAACGTTGTTGGTCAGCAGGTAGGGAAAAATCGCCCGCTTTTCTTTGTCCCAGACCCTTGCCACCAGCACGCTGCCGAGGGAGATCTTCTCCTCGGTAATGATGTCAACGATACGCTTCATTTGTCCCTGTCGTTCGGTGACGATAATGCACAGCAACGTGCCCGGTTCGTCGATATTCATCACATTGACAAAGGCACGCAGCAGGTCGCGGGTGGAGAGGATGCCTTTGAGGTAGCCCTCCTC
>CAYSON010000018.1:15632-15880 GCA_964432635.1 uncultured Desulfopila sp. | reverse complement strand
GGTGGCGGGGGGGGGCGGTCAGGCCTGCTTCAGTGGGGTGGTGCATTTGCCGCAAGTCGAGATTCCCAGAAGTGCGTAGGGGGGACACCATCCAACCAGTCCGGTGAGCAGAGGGACGATTCCCAGGTAGGCCCAGGGGCTCTGAGGACCGACAAAGGCTAGGGAGAGAATGCCCAGGCCCGCCACGACGCGAATCGCTCTTTCGATATTGCCGACATTTTGTTTCATTGCCGTTCTCCTTGGTTGTG
>CAYSON010000018.1:14841-15622 GCA_964432635.1 uncultured Desulfopila sp. | reverse complement strand
AGAGGGCCGTACCTCGTTCACCCTCGCGTGGCCTTTGCCAATAGATATAAGGAGGTTTTTCGGTGGCGCTGGTGACTTTGTCACAGAGAGGTGGTGACAAAGTCACCGCGAGGCGAAAAATGGCGGGTTGTAGTCGAGAATTTCGATGACATTGCGTTCCCCGCGCACAATGCCCTTGTGGGTGAAGTCCTTGAGCAGGCGGCTGATCACTTCGCGGGAGGTGCCGAGATCATTGGCGATACTCTGGTGCGTCTTGGCAACGAAGTTGTTCTCGCTCCGCTCCAATAAATAGTCGAAGAGGCGTCGGTCAAGGCGATTGAAGACGATTTCCTCGATCAGGGCCATGATCGTGGTCAGTCGCTGGCTGAGCATGGTGTAGACGTAGAGCTGCAATTCACTGTGGCCGTCGAGCAACTGCCGAAATACCCCCGCCGGCAAGAGCAGCACCTTCGTTTTGGTCGCGGTGACAGCGTTGGCGGGATAGCCAATTCCGGCGAGAATGCACGAGGCGTTGAGGATGCAGGTGTCACCGGGGCCGATTTCGTACAAGGTGAGTTCCCGTCCGGCCTCGTTGCTCTTATAGACGCGAATTTCCCCACTGATCACCAGAGCGATGGCACTGCAGCTGTCGCCCTCGACGTAGATGACCGATTTTTCCGGCAGGGTCTGCAAGCGCCCCTGAAGGGCCAACTCCTCGGCCAGTTTGCTGTTATGACGGCAGAAGGAGAATTTTTGAGCGATATCGTGGCTGGTTAGAGGCATGTTTTTCCCCGATGGTGAA
>CAYSON010000018.1:7284-14831 GCA_964432635.1 uncultured Desulfopila sp. | reverse complement strand
TGTCTTCCGCCTTGTTGGCACGTTGCAACTGTATGTTGGTATCGAGAAATCCAAGCTGCTGTATGTCAGTCCATATTAAGAGATGGCTGCTTGAAGATTTTTTCAGCAGATTATCATTATCCTTTTGATATTTCACCTTAATCAATAAATATGATTGCAATTTGATGTGCTAATTTTACGAGGAACCCTTCACAAGAAAGAAATTTTTGAAAAAAGACAACTCACCAAGCTGATGTAGAACTCGTTGCTGAATGGCCATAGGTTGGTCCATTGCAAAATATTGGTTTAAGACAACAATAATTTGCAGGTAGCCTGAAGAAAGTGATGACTTGTCACCCGGCTTTAGCAAGTATTGATCGAGATGGGGGAATGATTTTTTTCGACTCTGCCGGTCAACTATGGTATAGTCGGCTCAGGTTCGTGCAATACTGGTCATACCTAAAAAATGAGGCAACGAGCTGACAGAACGCGATATCTGTCTTGATCCAGCGTAGTGTCTCGCTCGTAAACCTTACTGAAATGCAACTGGCAGTTTTTAGGTTTTATTATCTGTTGAAAAGTATTGCTAAACAGTTGTGTTTCATGTGGCACGGACTACAACTTTGCTGAAAATGTGTTTCTGGACTGACCAGATGATTTTTGTGGACTTCCCAGGTCGGTGGGGTTTGACTGCCACCGCCACCCTTCGTTTGTTCGACCTTGAGCGGTGGCGTGCCCAAGCCTGATCACCAATAAGAGGAAAACAACAGATTTTAAACAAAGGGGGTAGCGATGGCAGTTTACAAATTAAAAGACGCCGGGTCCAAACCGGATGCCCAACACACCGATCCGCGCTACAAACTCGTTGAACGTACATTGAAGCGGTGTCATTACCAGCAGGATGCACTCATTGAGGTGCTACACACCGCCCAGGAGGCGTTCGGTTTCTTGACCGAGGAGTTGATGATCTATGTCGCTCGTGAGCTGAAACTGCCGCAAAGCTGGGTCTACGGCGTGGCAACATTTTACCACTTCTTTTCCCTTGAGCCACAGGGCGAACATACCTGTGTCGTCTGCATGGGAACGGCCTGCTATGTCAAGCGCGCTGCGGAAATCGTCTCCGTAGTGCGGGAGGAATTCGGGATCGCCCCTGGCCAGACCACGAGCGACGGTAAGTTGAGCCTGGCCACTGCCAGCTGTCTTGGCAGTTGCGGACTGGCTCCGGTTCTGGTGGTCGACAACGAAGTGCTCGGTAAGGAGACCCCGGGGTCGACCCTGAATAAACTCAAGGAGATCGTCTATGCAGCCCCGGAAAACGGTGGCGCGGTGAAAGCGGTTGCCGACGAGACTCAGCACCAGGAGGAGCCTGTATCATGAACCGTCCAGAACTCAACGCCTTGGGAGCACGTGAGCGGGAGAGATTGCAGGAGTTCCGCTGCCGACTACTCTGCTGCGCCAGCACCCCCTGTCTGTCCTCTGGTGCAACTGCAGTCATCGAGACCTTCAAACAGGTCATTAAAGAACATGAATTGGAAGCTGAAGTCGCCGTCATCTCCACCGGGTGCATGGGCCCGTGCAGCCGCGGGCCCCTCGTCACCGTCCAGGTCAATGGTCGGGAGGATGTCATTTACGAACAGGTAACGCCGGAACTGGCACGAACGATCGCTTTGGCCCATGCCGGCAAAAGTGACCAGCCGGCAAACCAAAACATCCTGCCGGCCAACATTGCCTTTTTCCTCAAGCAGACAAAAGTGGTCTTATCGAACAGCGGCCTCATTGACCCGGAACGCTTGGAAAGCTACGTGGCCACGGGAGGATATAGTTCTTTAGCCCATGCCTTGCGGGAAATGACCCCCGCAGGAGTGTGCGAGACAATAGTCAAGAGCGGGCTGCGCGGGCGTGGCGGCGCCGGGTACCCGGCGGGACTGAAATGGGACTTGGTGCGCAAGGCGGTCGGAGACAAAAAATACGTGATTGCCAATGGCGATGAAGGCGACCCCGGCGCTTACATGGATCGTACCCTGATGGAATCCGACCCTCACCGCGTGCTCGAGGGGATGGCCATCGCCGGGTATGCTGTCGGTGCTGAGCAAGGATTCGTCTACGTGCGCGGAGAATACCCGATTGCCGCGAAACGGCTTGAGGCCGCCATTCGCCAAGCGGAACGGCGCGGTCTGCTCGGCGGCCGTGTGATGGATTCCAAATTCAGTTTCCGCATCGACATCAGAATTGGTGCCGGTGCCTTTGTTTGCGGCGAAGAAACGGCCCTGATGGCATCCATCATGGGTCGGCGCGGCCAACCGTGGCCGCGACCTCCCTATCCGGCACAAAAAGGACTCTGGGGCTACCCGACCCTGATCAACAACGTTGAGACCTTTGGCAGTATCGCACCGATCATTGAGAAGGGAGCAGCATGGTATTCCTCCATCGGCACGGAAAAAAGCAAGGGAACGAAGATCTTCGCCCTGGCCGGTACCGTTGATACCACCGGTTTGATCGAAGTGCCAATGGGCATTTCCCTGAGGGAGATCGTCTATGACATCGGTGGCGGCATCCCCGACGGTCGGCAATTCAAGGCGGCTCAAACCGGCGGCCCGAGTGGCGGCTGCATACCGGTGGAGCACCTGGATACCCCGATGGATTACGAGAGTCTCAGTAATCTCGGGTCGATCATGGGGTCCGGCGGTCTGGTGGTCATGGACGACACGAGCTGCATGCCCGATGTGGCCAAGTTCTTCATGGAATTCTGCATGGATGAGAGCTGCGGCAAATGTGTACCCTGTCGCGCCGGCACTATTCAACTGCACCGGATGCTTGAACACATCACTGATGGCAGTGCGACTCCGGAAGATATAGAGCGGCTTGAAGAACTCTGCATCATGATGAAAGAAACCAGCCTCTGCGGTCTCGGGCAATCGGCCCCCAATCCTTTGCTCAGCACCTTGAAGTACTTCCGAGAGGAATACGAGTTGCACATCAACAACCGTACTTGCCCGGCCGGCAAATGTACGTTCGCTGAGGTCCCTCCGCTGCAACTGGCCGAGGAACTGCTGCGCCGTGCCCGTTCGCTTAAAACCGATTCGGAGGTGTCATAATGTCTGTCGTTACACTGCATATAAATGACGAGTTGGTCAGTGCCCGCGACGACCAAAAGCTGCTCGAGGTGATCAGAGAACAGGGAATCAATATTCCCACCCTCTGTCATATGGAGGGCATCAGCGCACTCGGTGGGTGTCGGCTGTGTCTCGTCGAGACCAAGGGCTCAAACAAGTTGCTTGCTGCTTGCGTCACGCCCGTCCAGGAAGGCATGTCAGTCTATACGCATAGCGAACGGCTCGTCAACTATCGCCGGATCACCATGGAGTTGCTGCTCTCGGAACGTAACCATACCTGCGCCGTCTGCGTGATGAACGGCCATTGCGAGTTGCAATTCGGAGCAGCCGAGCTCGGCGTTGACCATGTTCGCTATGAGTACATGGCGCCTGAATTGCCGATTGATTCCAGCCACAGCAATTTCACGCTCGATCATAACCGCTGCCTCCTCTGCCTGCGGTGTGTTCGGGTCTGCGACGAAGTGGAAGGTGCCCATACCCTGGACGTCATGGGACGAGGCACCAAAAGTCGCATCATTACCGCACTCAATCGTCCCTGGGGTGAGAGTATCAGTTGCACCAAGTGCGGCAAATGTGTCCAGGTTTGTCCCACCGGGGCCTTGATTGCCAAAGGTTCGTCGGTCGGCGAGATGGAAAAGCGTCACTCCTTCCTGACCTGGATTTTGAACGGCCGGAGGAACAAGAAATGGCAATGGTAATCCCTGCGCAGATGACGGCAGATTGTCACAAAAAAGGAAATACGCTATGAAAAAACAAGCGAAAAACAACAAGATAAGACTGGCAACGGCTTGGCTCGGCGGCTGTTCGGGATGCCATATGAGCCTGCTCGACCTTGACGAACGCTTGCTTGATCTCTTCCAGGCCGCAGATTTGGTCTATAGCCCGATAGCCGATATAAAAATCTTTCCGGAACAAGTCGATGTAACGCTCGTCGAAGGTGCTGTGGCCAATGTCGACCATCTCGAGTTGGCCCAGCATATCCGCCAGCGCAGCACTGTGGTTATCAGTTTTGGGGATTGCGCTGTGACCGGCAACGTTACCAGCCTGCGCAACCGGTTACAGGTGGACGACCTGCTGAACAAAGTCTATCAGAATGGCCCAGGCAACGTGCCACGCGGACTGGAAGAAGACGGCATCATTCCGGCCCTTATTCCGAAGGTGTTACCTCTGCATCAGGTTATTAAAGTCGATGCCTTTCTCCCCGGCTGTCCGCCCGATCCAGATCATATCTGGGCGGTGGTCTCCGCTCTGCTCGAGGGCGGCACAGTGCGATTGACACAAGAAATGAGATACTTCGGTTGAACAACTTGCCAGCAGGAGGAACAGCATCATGGGCCGAACGGTTACCATAGATCCCGTGACCCGTATCGAAGGTCACGCAAAAATAACAATCCACGTCGACGATGCCGGCAGTATTGAAGATGTCCGCTTCCACGTCACTGAATTCAGAGGTTTTGAAAAATTCTGTGAAGGCCGCAGTTTTTGGGAAATGCCGGGTATTACCGCGCGCATTTGCGGTATCTGTCCGGTTTCTCATTTGCTTGCTTCATCCAAGGCTGGCGATGCGATCCTGGGGGTGAAAATCCCTTCAACCGCTGCAAAACTGCGGCGATTGATGAATTATGCCCAGTTTGTGCAGAGCCATGCCTTGAGTTTTTTCCATCTCAGCGCCCCAGACCTGCTGCTTGGCATGGAAAGCGATCCCGCCGCTCGCAACATCGTTGGCCTGATTAAAGCCTATCCGGACATCGCCAAGAACGGCATCAGGCTGCGGCAAATCGGCCAGGAAATCATCCGTACCCTTGGCGGGAAAAGCGTCCATCCATCTTGGGCTGTTGCCGGCGGGGTCCGCGAACCACTGTCCGCCGAGCATCGCGATCACATCCAGCGGATGTTGCCAGACGCTTTCGACATCATCGAATTGGCCATCGATCTGCTCAAGGATAATTTGGATGTCCATGCTGCTGAGGTCGAAGCGTATGGACAGTTCCCGAGCCTTTTCGCTGGCTTGGTTACCAAAGATGGCGGTATGGAGCACTATGATGGCGTACTCCGGGTCATGGACAGCGATGGCAAATTGCTTGAGGAGGGGATCGACCCGGCCGATTATCGCAGCATCATTAGCGAAGCGGTGGAATCGTGGAGTTATATGAAATTTCCCTATTACAAGCGGTTTGGTTACGAGAATCAAGCTGGCATGTACAGGGTTGGGCCGCTCGCCCGGGTCAATATCTGTGATTTCATCGGTACGTCCCGTGCCGACCGGGAATTACGCCAATTTCGCCGGATCGGCGAGCGCGGCAAACCAAATATAAGTAGCTTCCACTACCATTATTCGCGGTTGATCGAAATTCTCTTTGCGCTGGAGCGGATTGAGGAGTTGCTTGCGGCTGAAGATATTACAAGTACCCGCGTGCGCAGCGATGCCGGGGTAAATCAACTGGTGGGCGTCGGTGTCAGCGAGGCACCTCGCGGCACGTTGATTCATGAATACCATGTTGACGAAAACGGTATTATGCAGAAGGCCAATCTGATTGTCGCCACCGGTCATAACAATCTGGCGATGAACAAGACCGTCCGACAGATCGCCGATGCCTACGTTAAGGACGGTGTTATCAATGAGGGAATTCTCAATCGTATTGAACATGGTATCTGGCTATATGATCCGTGCCTGAGTTGCTCCACCCATGCAATCGGTCAGATGCCCATCGTCGTCCAAGTGCTCTCGCGGCGTGGCACGATCATTGATTCGATCAGTCGCATCAGTTGAGGAATCGGGCTGTTGGCAGGAGCTTCGGGCGATGCTGCTGATAATCGCTTATGGCAACACCCTGCGCGGTGACGACGGAGCCGGACCGGCTCTCGGTGAACTCATTGAGCGCTGTTGTCGGCAGCGCTCAATTGAGGTGCAACTACTGGTTTGCCATCAGTTGACCCCGGAGCTGGTCACGGAATTGATCCATCCTGGTATCGCTCAGGTGCTCTTTTGCGATGCCAGGATACCCATTCCCGGTGATCACAACCTGGCAATAGCGTTCAAACCGCTGGAACCGTCAGGAGGCTGCACCACCATTGGCCACCACCTTTCCCCGGAAACCTTGTTGCTATTGGCAAAAGGCCTTTATCACTGCGAGATTCCCGCCTGGCAGGTAACTGTTCCCGGTTATACCTTCGAAGTCGGCCAGTCGTTCAGCAGGTCTACTCGTCAGGCCCTTGATGACGCTGAGCCGCTGGTCGATTCGTTCCTTACCCGCACCGCCACTGTAGCGACTCCGCCCCAAGCCCCATAAACACATGATGCTGGCTTTTTGTATTCATGGCCGATATCCATTGCTGAGCCTTATGCTGCACTTCGGCTTATGGCAGGAGATACACTCCGCCCTTGCCCGAACCGCCTTCGCTCTTTGGGCGGAGCCAGGCTCAAATGGGCAAGGCTTGCTTTGGTGTTCAGTTTCCCCGACCGACCTCACCCTGATCGCAAAGGGATCTGCCGTACACGTGTGCATGGATTCCGGCTATAATCCGCGCTGCCCGCCCAAGGAATTTCCGCCAGATTTAGGCCACACTGATTGCGGATCAGGCCGAGGGCGGCTCCTTGCCGGATGGCGACCTGTCAGCCTTGGGCGGATTCTGTTCGTTCCGGTGGGGCGCGCCCGTGGTCTTCTGCGAGTCGAAGGCGTTGTAGCGCGGCAGGTGGGGCAGATGGACGTGAGGAAGGTGCAGGTGGGGCACGTGGATATGGGAACGCATGCGTTCCATCACCTCGGCTTTCCGGAGCTTGATCGTGGCCTCCACCGACCAGTAGACCATCGCGTAGGCGACGATCGCGCCCAGCAACGACACGACCGTGATCCCCAGCATGAACGCCCATCCCTGGTTCAGAAAGAACAGGAACGTCTCGCGCAGGCCCATATCCTCGGGGGGCAGCATGGCCTTGAACCCGGCGATGTAGCCTTTGGTCAGAAGTTGTCCCATCATCGCCGACGCGGCCAGGATGAACGGCGCCGTGATCCAGTTGCTCGTGAAGGTCCCGAGCACGCAGGGGATGGTACGCAGGTTGAACCTCCTGGGGAGCACCACCGCCAGCACCGTGGCGAAGACGGAAATCGGCATCAATCCGAGGAAGACGCCGATCGCGAAACTGGTGGCCGCCGGATGGGGGTCCCGCGACCGATGGACCACGTGCAGCTTGTGGTACCGTATCGTTCTGCGGATCTCTGCTAGAGTCGGGAACTTGAAACGGAACTTCAATTGTATCCTGAAAGGTAGATAGCCGCGCCGGATCCGTCTCGGGCGCGGGGTTTCAGTAGTGAGGAGGAGGAGCGTTGGCCGAGCCCCCCGGCTTGTCGGCCGCGCGCGTCTCTTCGCGGAGAACTTCGAACTCCCGGCGGAGCATTACAAGTTCGGAGTGCATCTCGGATAGAGGTAATCGCTTTCTTCGGGCTTCCTAAAAAG
>CAYSON010000018.1:0-7274 GCA_964432635.1 uncultured Desulfopila sp. | reverse complement strand
ATCCAATCCAATACATCAAGACTACCTTTTCCCGACAGCTTTGGCAATTATTTTTGGTTCGCTGAAAACCACTACCTGGTCTTAACCCAAGCTTGCTACGTTCATTCCTGAGTGTACACCTTGCCCGAACAGCAGAAGGGGTCTGATTTTTTCACGGCCAACTTTCTCGCATTTTTCTTTCTGGTAAGGAAAAAACACCTGCCACAAATTCGTTAGTCGCCTCTTGCACTTGCGCGAAGCCAAAGACGAGATGGCTACATGCCTCACGTAAAAAATACAAAGATCCGACTTTTCCTCTGGTTCAATTCTCTGCCTGTAAGAAATTTGTAAGTTTTTGGAATTACCATGGCTCAAAGAAGCCGATAGAGCACCAAAGTAGGAAAACCTGTGTGATTTCATTTAAGTGGAGGCGTGTATGGAACATCGTCAGTATCAACGAATCGAACTGAAAAACTATTGTGTTGATGCTGCCGACGGCGGAGGTTTTTTTCAGGGCATAGTAAGCGATGTCTCAAGATTTGGAGTGTGCTTAATGGGAATTTCAACAAAAATAAACGCAGGAGCAAAAAGAATGACTGTTGTCGTCAGCGGGCAAGGAAAGAATTTCAGGATGAATATCCGACCTAGGTGGACGAAGACAGACGGTGTAAGTAAATCGATTGGTGCGGAAATCTTGAATCCTCCATGGGAATGGACCGAATTTGTGATGAGCCGTGAACCCAAGGTGGATCATGACGCCTGGGCTACTGTTGCTATGTAGTGTTTCTTGTTCCTTTCCCCCCGGCATTGCTCAAAGCGCCTCAATGGTTGAAGCCATACAGTTGTTCGATCTGCCTACGGTAGCTCTGGTCCATGGCCAGACACTTGGCAAACCACTCTTTTGCCTCCGCTGCCTGGCCGTTGTCCAAGGCCTCAAGTCCTCGAGAGAAGGAAACGGCGGCGTCGAGCTTGCCCTGCTCTTCCGCGGGGGTATCGGCGGCTATCCCTTCCTGGATCGAGGCGGCGATCTTCCCGGCGAGAGTGGTGATCAAGCCAAGGATCTCGCCGCTTCGTCCATAAACCGAGGCGGCAGCCATCACTGCCGAGCTCTCCACCCCTATGACGCGGACATCGAGGCGCACCTCTTCGCCGAGAACGGTGAACGAGCCAAAGGCGATATGCCGCGCGCCGAGGACCTTGCCCGCTTGAACTGCGCTTTCTTCATCGACGACTCCGGCCATGCCGAGCTGCATCTCGCGCAGCAGGCTGTCGATTCGGGATCTTTCGACGATTTTTAAGCCTTTGACCTTTCGCCCCATGTCGGTGGTGAGCATCGCCGCAAATCCCTTGGCAAGCGGGTTGTAGCGCTCCGCATCGGTTAGCGAGTTGTTCTCAAAGGGCAGAATGGCCAGCGTCTCCGTGGCCAGGCTGTGACCGGCCATGATGACGAGAGTCAAGAGGAGCACGATGGCCAAGCTCGGTCTGTGCACTGTGTGTTTCGCGCGCATTCTTTTATATCCTACGTTTACAAGGAGGTAGGTCTCTTTTTACCGAGCTCCCAACCATTATACCTCAGTTTCTAATGACTGCCCCCCCCGCCCCCGCCACCGCCACCGCCACCATCTCCCCCGCCGCCACTGGCTGCCTTATCTTCTGCAGCTTTGACAGCCGCCTTCTCCGCTTCTCTGGCGGCTTGGGTGTTGATTACCGTCTCGATTGCCGTTTGTGCCGCTGCCGCGAATTGCTGGGGAGTCTGTGCCTGCAGGGTGGACAGAAGCGGAGCGTTGTCCGCCGGACAGGACTCGAGGGCCTCTATGGCCAGCAGAAATTGGGGGTCTTCTCGGACTGCGCACTCGAAATTCTCCCTCGCCTCTTTCCATGAGCCGCTGTCGAGGGCGTCAAGCCCCTGGCCAAAGCAGAGAAAGGCCTTGAGATTCTTGGTGTGATGCCGTTCAAGCACCGTTTTGTCGACGCCGCCCGGGTCCAGTTTCAAGGCTTTGACAATGCCGGCAACGATCTCCTTTTCAAAAATGAAGAACTTGGCCATCTCCCCCTCGACGCCGAAAGAGCTGACCATTTTTTTCTTGATGGTCGAGGCGAGCACCGAGCTGGCACGCAACCCTTCGCCCATTTTAGACAAGGTCCCGCTGACGAGATGTTCGGCGCCGATCATCCGGCCGAAACGTTGCGCGGTCTTGTCCTCGATGAGGCCGCTCATCCCCAGTTTCATCTCGTTTATGAGCGCTTGTACCCGCAAACGTTCCAGCACTTTCAAGGCCTTTATCGTCGCGAGGTCGGTGGTCACCATTGCGGCGAGGGCTTTTTGTACCGGTCGCAACCCGGCATCGGCCGGTTTATCCCCATAGGGAGTCACCGCCACCGTGCCTGACTCGATCTTGGCCGTTTGCAGCTGTTGTTCGCTGCCGAGGGCCTGTTTCGCCAGCGCATTTCCCTGCACCATTTCGAGCAGGGTCAACTGGCGTTTTACTTCCTGATAGACGAGAGGTTGCTGCTGATTGCGATAGCCGCGCCACAGCGCCATGGCTCCCTGGCGATCCCCGGACTCGAGCAAGGCAAGGCCGAGATAGAGGGAGGCCTGGGGCTCGTCGGGGACCTGGGTTAGTACCTGGCGGAAGGTGTCGATGGCCTTGGCCGTTTCCTTCTTGCCGAGGTAGGCGATACCAAGCCGGCCGCGGGCGTGCTGGTCGGCGGGATATTTCTGCAGATAACTCTCGTAGTCGATAATCGCTGCGGCGTAATTTTTCTTCGCCAGCTGTGACTCTGCCTTAAAGGTCAGGGTCTGCGCACACCCGGCCAGAGTCAGGCCGAGCAGTGCCATGAACAATGCCGCCAAGGGCCGCCAAGTTCCTTTCATAGTATCCTCCCCCTTTTTGTGTATGGAATCTATTGGGGTTTGGACTTGCCTCTCCGGCAGAGACCATCCCCGGACTCTTGAACACAGACAATCAGGACACGCCTTCCTCGCTCAGGGGCCGACAACACGGATACTGCGGATTGCCTCGGCCGTTATCGGGGCAAACTCGGGCACATTCGCCGCGTAACCAGGGTCGTTGAATCGATTGAGCCGAACCGGGGGCGTGTCGTTTCCTTCCCGGTCGATATGGGTGAGGAAAATCTCGGTATGTGGTCCGTTGGCCTTGGTGCTGAACAACAGCCAGCGGCCATTCGATGACCAGCTATGCCAGGAGTTGAAGGACGGTCGGTTGCATTGCATCCGTCTCGGCTGTCCTCCCGCTGCGGCAACGATCCACAACTCACTATCCGGCTGGAGCATGATTCCCGAGCGGCTGCGGGTATAGACCAGCCATTGCCCGTCGGGCGAAACACGGGGAAAATAGTTGCTCATGCCGTTGGCTGAGGCGCCCTCGACGGGTTCCGGCGCACCCCCCTTGCCGTTGTTGAAGGGAAGACGATAAATGTCGAATTGGATGTTGTAGAGCTCGTTGAGCTGGTGGATGCTTCGCGTCTCAACCACCGTGGCGATATTGCGAAGATCTTCATGCACTTCGTTCTTGTTGGTGGCGCGGCAGAAATAGAGAGAATTTTCGTCCTGACTCCAGGTGGGGTTGGCCTGGACGAAACGGTTGTCGTTTGCTCCGGCAAGAGCCGCGATGTGGCCGCTCTGTGTGTCGTAGACGGCGAGGATGCCGTAGGTGGGGAAAAACAGCTGCGAATAGGCGAGATCGTCCATCACCGCCGAGTAACTGATCTCGTTGACCGAGGCGGCGGCAAAGCGTCCCGACGGGGACATCCGGCCGAAAAGTCCCCTGGTCGGGGGAAGGACACCGCTGCGCGGATAAGCGCTCCAGCTGAAAAGGTCCTGGTGAGTGACAACGATCTCTGGCTTGATCTCGGTAATAAACTGGGCCCCGTTGTCGTTGTTGAAGTTGTACTCCATGCTGATCTTCTTGCCATCGGTGGAGAAGGCATGACAGCTGGCGCACACCGCAATCCCCTCCATAACCGTTTGCGGTTTGCCATAAGAGGAGATGTCGCCCAGGCGCCAGCGGGTTTTTTCAAAGCTCTGACTCGCTACGGCAAAGGGCAGGGGGATCTGGCGAAAGAAGACGCTGTCGCCGACCGGGTCCTCGGAGGTTCGCAAGGTGATTTCTTGGCTGGAGACCACCCTGCCGCTCTCCTCTTCGGCAAGTCCGTGGATGGCGAGCTTGAGCCCACTTTCGCGGGAGTGGGCCTTGATGGCTTCCCAGGTTTGGGCGTCGGGAGTCCAGGATGTCTGGGAGACGAGCACGAACATCGGCTTGCGGCCGTCGGCAAATTTCAGGGAAATCAGCCATCGGCGAACGAGCGTTTGGCGGTCGACCCAGGTGATGGTCGGGGAGGCGATATCTGCAGGAAAGAGGGTGTTGTCGTAGGGAGAGGTGATGGTCAAACCATCGCGGGGTGGCTTGGCGGAGAGGAGGTTGGCTTCGACTTGGGCAACGAGGTGCTGTATATCCCCAGCGGATGGCCTGGTCTGCTCGCTGCTGTCCCAGACAATGGTTTCGGCGCAGCAAGACAATAGCAGCCATGCGCTCAGCAGGGTTGCCCAGAGGGGAGGGCGTGCCGGAAGGAAAGCCAAACCATTCTTCACAAGTCCAATACCTCCGAAAACTGATAGTTGCTATCAATTAGGAGCGGGTCTCGAACGTGCGATTCTCGGTGCGAGCAATAAAGCTCACTTTATCATAAATCAGGCCTCCAGTACATGATTAATGTTGTGTTGCTGCAGTCTCCAGGGAGATGGTCAACTTACGGGAAAGGCTATTCGGTCCCTTTCAGTTTCTTGCCGATCGACCAGGCGCTGCCCAAGCGGTCGCCCACCGCCCAATAGCCGTTATCGGGCATAGTCAGTGAGAAGGGCCGCATCTTGGTGATGTCCAGCTTGCCGTCGGTGAGGTAACGCTCCTCGGAAAAGGCCTCGACAATCTCGCCGATATAGAGGGTGTTGGAGGGCAGCTTGACCTGATCAAAGAGGCGGCAGGCCATGGACAGCGGGCACTCGCGAATCAGCGGGGCCGCCGCCGATTGCCCGTAATAAACCTCGAAGACCTCGGACTTGTCGGTCTTCTTGCCGGAGACCAGGCCGCAGTAGTCGGTTTTTTCCAAGAGCGAGACGTCGGGGATGTTGACGCTGAAGACCTTCTGCTCCTCTATGCCCTGGTTGGTAAAGTGCGGGCTGAGGGAGATGGCGATCATCGGCGGCTGAAAGTTGACTCGGGCGATCCAGCCGACCGCAAGGAAATTGGGCGTGCCGTCGACCATCGCCCCGACCAGAGCCATGGGCATCGGATAGAGGAAGGCGTTGGTGTTTATGTTGATCTTTTCCATAGCAATTTTTCTCGATGGAGGTGTGCAGCAGATGACTGAGCGACGATGGCCGCATCGACCATCGCCCCTTGCCACGTAGTGATTAGAGCATTTCCAGGGCACAGGCCATGGAGACCCCGCCGCCGCCGCAGAGGGTGGCGAGTCCCAAGGTCTTGCCGCGTTTTTTCATGGCAGACAACAGTGTGACCATGCCGCGCGAGCCGGTGGAGCCCAC
This sequence comes from uncultured Desulfopila sp., assembly GCA_964432635.1. GTDB lineage: Bacteria > Desulfobacterota > Desulfobulbia > Desulfobulbales > Desulfocapsaceae > Desulforhopalus_A. Next base: position 1,732 of record CAYSON010000018.1, on the reverse strand, counting down.
CGGATGGCCGAGGCCGATACCGGAGCCGTTGACGTTGGTTATCTGGCGATTGAGGCCCAGTTCCTTTTCGCAGCCGAGGTACTGGGCGGCGAAGGCCTCGTTGACCTCGATGAGCTCAAAATCGCTTATGGACAGCCCCGAGTCGGCGAGGAGTCGCCGTACCGCCGGCACCGGGCTGAGACCCATCACCGAGGGGTGGCAGGCGCCGCGCCCCACCGCCCTGATCCGCGCCAGCGGCCTTATGCCCAACTCCCGTGCCTTGTCTGCCGCCATGATCACCATACCGCTTGAGCCGTCGTTGATGCCGCTCGAATTGCCGGCGGTGACCTTGCCGGTCTTGGGCACGAAGGCCGGTGGCAGCTCGCGCAGCATGTCGATGGTCATGCCGGGACGGAAGTGCTCGTCGCGCGTAAAAGAGAGCGGTGCCTTTTTTCGTTGTGGCACCATGACCGGGACGATCTCCTCGGCAAAGGTGGTGTCAAGGGTGGCGCGCTCCGCCTGGTTATGGCTGCGCAGGGCCACCTCGTCCATCTCCTCGCGGCTGATGCCGAGGTGTTGGGCGACAAATTCGGCGGTGTGGCCCATGATATAGGGCTTACCGACGAACAGCGACAGCGGCGGCTGGCTGGCGTCGACCGGGCCTTCTTCGGGGTGGGGCAGGAGGTGCGAGCCGCAATGCAGGGCATGGATCATATTGTCGACAAAGACCTGATCCTGGAGGCGGCAGCCCCAGCGGGCGCCGGGCACCGAATAGGGGACGCTCGACATGTGCTCGGTGCCCCCAGCGAGGATAATCTCGGCCATGCCCGCTTGGATCATGGCCATACCGGAAATCACTGCCTCCATGCCGGAGATGCAGACGCGGTTGATGGTGACCGCCGGGACCGTATCCGGCAAGCCGGCCATGAGTGCCGCCACCCGGGTGACGTTCAAGGTGTCCGGCGATTCCATGCAGCAGCCGTAGCGGATGTCGTCGAGCAACAGGGGATCGATGCCGGCACGGCGCACCGCCTCCTTCATGGTGACGGCCCCAAGGGCGGCGCCGTTCATATCGCGCAGGGTGCCGCCGAAAGCGCCGATGGCGGTACGGCAGGCGGAAACGATGACCACGTCTTTCATGATTGACCTCGTAGCACGTAAAGGGGGAGCGTTGCTCTTCCGGTTAGTTGGAAGATAAATTGATTATGTTGACGTGCACGGCACATCCACCTGCCCATTGTTCAGGATTGGCGGGTGAAGGTCAAGGATATTTCTTGTCATGGCAACGGCGGTGGGCGTGGGAATGTTGACGACTTCTGCGAGAAAACGGGGTAGATTGCCGGCGACCTGTCAATTGTTTTATCCCACCGGTGTTTTCGCCATTTCTTTACCTGCAAGAGAAGCCATGAAGCAGTCCCGTTTCCGTCCGCCGGGCGGCAAAAAGCCCAGTGACAAATTGGTCGTCGACCGTGCCGACACCCTGCTGGCCTATGTTGTGGCCAGCCTGCCTACCAAGAGCCGCAACGATATCAAGGCGGCCCTGCGCGAGAAAGGTATCACCGTCGCTAAAAAGGTGGTGACCCAGTTCGACCATCCTCTTCTCCCCGGCCAAGTGGTCGAGGTGTTCTGGAATGGCCCAGCTCCGGCCGCCAAGGTTCCCGGCTTGACCATCGTTCACGAGGACCAGGATGTAATCGTCATCGACAAGCCTTCCGGTCTGCTCACCGTGGCCACCGACCGGGAAAAGCGCCGT
>CAYSON010000017.1:9478-15971 GCA_964432635.1 uncultured Desulfopila sp. | reverse complement strand
ACCGGCGCCGCCGGTCAGATCAGCTATTCCCTTATCTTTCGGGTCGCCGCCGGCAACATGCTCGGCCCCGACCAACCGGTCATCCTGCAGTTGCTGGAGATTCCCCCGGCGATGAAGGCCCTGGAAGGGGTGCTGATGGAACTCAACGACTGCGCCTTCCCGCTGGTTGCCGGCGTCATCACCACCGATGACCCCAACGTCGCCTTCAAGGATGCCGATTATGCCCTGCTGGTCGGTTCCCGTCCGCGCGGTCCCGGCATGGAGCGCTCCGACCTCCTCAAGGCCAACGGCGCTATCTTCACCGTCCAGGGCAAGGCGCTTAACGATCACGCCAGCCGCAACGTCAAGGTCCTGGTGGTTGGCAATCCGGCCAACACCAACGCTCTTATCTGCATGAAGAACGCCCCAGATCTCAATCCCCGCAACTTCACTTCGATGATGCGCCTCGACCACAACCGCTCCATGTCGCAGATTGCCACCAAGACCACCAGCCACTCATCCAAGGTGGAAAAAGTGGTAGTCTGGGGCAACCACAGCGCCACCCAGTTCCCCGACATCAGCTACGCCACCGTCGACGGCGCTCCGGTCATGGATAAGGTCGATAACGACTGGTACGTACAATATTTCATCCCCACCGTGCAGCAGCGCGGCGCGGCCATCATCAAAGCGCGCGGTGCCTCCTCAGCAGCCTCTGCCGCTTCCGCCGCCATCGATCACATGCGCGACTGGGCCATGGGCTCGAACGGCCAATGGGTCTCGATGGGGGTGTGCAGCGACGGTAACAGCTACGGCATCAGCGAAGGTATCATGTTCGCCCTGCCTATCACCTGTGAAAACGGCGAGTGGAAGGAAATCAAGGGCTTGGCTATCAATGACTTCGCTCGCAAGATGATTTCCGCCACCGAGCAGGAACTGCTCAGCGAAAAAGAGGCCATCGTCGACCTCCTCTAGGCGCATCCTTTGCCTCAGCGTGGGGCGGCCCTAGGCCGCCCCACGCCTTCTTGCCCCAGACATCGGCAGCTTGACCGTGGCGACTTGCCGTATTATAAAAAGCACCAGGAACAGTGCCTTCACCCCCTCATCCTCGGGCATCGCCATGAAGCAGCTTGGACCCCATAAGAAATACGTCATCCTCGCCATTGTTATTCAGTCGATTGTTGTCGTGCTTCTCGGGTATTACCTGTTCAAGGCCCGCGCCGACAAAGCCGAAAAGGAAGGCGAGAAGGTGAAAACGGTCTTTATACCGCAAGGGCATAAGTTTCGTTTGAGCAGACAAGCTGCTCAACTCAGCTATATCCTGCCCTCCCCGGAACCCTCTCGCTGGCCGCGTCTGCACGTATAGGCAGACTGCCGCCTTATTGCGGCGCCTGCTGCTCGTCGGCGATGAGAAGTTGGATACGACGGCCGTATTCCTCCTTGATGGCGTCGAGGTAGGTCGCATCCACCGCCCCCTTCCACGTGCGCACCTCGTAGAACCTCTTGGGAATGGTAAAATGCTCCGGCGTAAAGCCGGTGGATGCCCGTACTTGCCAACGCAGGCGACGGATGCGCTCAGCGGATGCCGGCAGATCCGCCGCCAGTTCCCCGTAACCAACCGATTGCAAACAACGGGCCAAAACCTCCTCGCCATAAACCGACCGGGCGAACAGGCAGCCGACCATTGAGGTCAGCAGGGCTCGACCGGGTTCGTCGCTGATCAAAAACGACACGGCTTTGTCGACGTCTTTCCCGCTCTCTTTCTGATCAAAGGCGTAGGCCCCGGTATCAAGGTGAGAGTGACGAAAACCAAGGGTCTGGGCGGCAAAGAACAACTCGCCGGTGGCATAGCCGGCCATTTCCTGACCAAGCACGCAGGCAAAGTCGGCACCTCCGTACTGCTCCGCCGCGCGCAGGGTGCCCATAGAGAGCAGCCGATAGAAGGGGCTGGCTGCGGTGCCGAGATAAAAAGCCGCCTGCTGATAGGCGTGGCCAGCGCCGAAGGCAAGCCCCACCAAGGTCTCCTTTTCGCCTATCAGCCCCCGCTCGCTGGCCTCGGTGGCCCAGGCCAGGGCGACCCCGGCAGACATGGCATCGAGACCGACTCGCTCGACCACCTCGAGGATGCGCAGCACCTCAGAGGGATCGGTAACCCCGAGCATGGTGCCGAGGGCGAAGATCGGTTCATAGTCGTAGGCCACCTGGTGAAAATGGTAGCGGTTGTCGGCCATCTTTTCGCGAAAGTAGCCGATATGAATGCAACCAACCGGACAGCCGGCACAGGCACCGTTACGCAGCAAGGTAGCGTCGGCAAAACGCTCACCGCTGACCGAGCCGATGGCGGAATCGTTTGTCGCCTGGAGGTTTTTCCAGGGCAGCGAGGCGATATCGTTTAAGCCCTGGAGGTTGGCAGCGGTGCCGAGGTTGTGGTACTTGCGCATCATCTCGGTGGACGTCACCTTGCCGTAAATCTCCTTGTAGAGCCGGGCATAGTCCTTACCCGGCGGCAGGTCGAAGGCGTCATCGCCATGAATGACAATGGCCTTAAGGTTTTTTGCGCCCATGATACCACCGCCGCCCATCCGCCCGAAGTGGCGGTAGGTGTCGACGTTGATGGAGGCCATGGCCGCACCGAACTCTCCTGCCTGGCCGATGCGCAGGATCGAGCGATGGCCGCTGCCGCGACGATAGATGTTGCGCAAGATCTTGCCGGCGGCATCGATATCGAGCCCGTGCAGGAAACTGACCTCGCGCAGTTCCAGGGTTCGTGACGCCACCAGCAGGCTGGAGAGACGCCGCGCCTGCCCGACCAGCACCAGGCCATCCAGGCCGGCAAAGGCCAGGGCCAGGGCGGTGCGACCGCCGGCATGGCTTTCGGTGTATTCGCCGTGATAGTTCGACTTGAAGCTGCATACCGTCTTGCTCATCAGCGGAAACAGGCCGGTGAGCGGACCGATGGCAAAGATCAAGGGCTGCTGCGGATCGTCCCAGGGCAGCTCGGGGCGACCGTATCGCTGATAGAGCAGGGCGGCCAAGCCGCTGCCGCCGACGACCTGATTGCGGCCCTCAAGGCGCACCAGCTTTCCTTTGCCGGTGCCGAGATCAACGAGCATAATGCGAAATTCAGGGCTGCTCATGCCTTTTCCTCCTCGGCGGCGACAACATCCACCATCTCCAAACAGTTCTGGGGACAGAAGGACACGCACAGGCCGCAATGGATGCAGATATAGATCTGGCCGAAATGATCCCGGGCAATGCCGTCCACCGGGCAGGCCTCGAGGCATTCCCCGCAACGGATACAGCTGGACTTGCGCACCACCACGCCGCCCCCGCGTCGCGGCGTCAGCGCCTCGGTGGGGCAGGCCGTGGCACAGGGCGGCGGATCGCAGGTGAGGCACCTTCTTGCGGCAAAACCGGTGGAAAGTCCGCCGGCGGAGCGGATGCGGATGCCGCTACTTTGCCAGGAAAGCTTTTTATGCACCAGTCTGGCACAGGCCAAGGCGCAGCTGTGGCAGCCGATGCACTGATCTAGACGGGGCGTGGTGAGTTGTTGCATATCATCAGTCCTTGGAAAGTGTTGTGCGAAACTATTGAGAACATCTGCAGATAAAAGAGTTCTTCCTTTTTTTCTGCCCTTGGGCTAGGCTTTTGCCAACCGCTTTTATGCCCTCCCTGTTGCTCCGTGACAGAAATTGCTGCGATGAACGCTGATATCCACCGCTTGCTGCAACAACTCTTTTCCGATGCCCCGCCACCCCTGGAAGAAGTGGAGGCTGCCATGGCCAGGGGCGAAATCCTCGTCGAACCTAATCTGATTCTGCCCTATCTGCAAACCGCCCTGCTTGACGAAAAGGTTGTGGAAGTGCAGCTCGACGGCCTACCCACCGTCTATTTCTCGCGCCTCAAGAATCATCCCGAGGCCTTGGCGGAAAGTGGCGAAGATGAAGAAACCAGCGAAGTCCGGGAGGGCGGCTATCTTGAGGCCTTGAGTCATCTCATCGCTCTGCCGCTCGAGCCCGGTCTTGGCAATCTGCATCTGCGCAACTCCCGATCCATCCTGCTGAGGATGTTCACCAACAAGCTTGCGGTGGAGATGGCGACGAGCTTTGTCGAACTGACCTCTGTCGAGGACATCCCGGTGCTGCGTCTCGCCTATCCTGGGGTGGCGCGTCTGGTCGCCCACGCCCGGGAGTATCGGGCCAAGGTTCCCGATTCCCTCACCATCGTCCTCGTTGTCACTTTTGACGACGAGGACGGCACGGAGATCGAGGCCCGACCGGCCGACGTCAGCATTCGCGGTCTGTCGTTGTCCGTGGGCAAGAAAGATCAGCGCCTGTTCAAACTGTACCAGCCCTACTCACTCAAGCTCTTTGTCGACGATGAACTGCTCATTCGCATCGACGCCACAGTGCGCCATCTCTCGCGCCTGCGCAAGCGCAGCAGTATTGAATATTTGTGCGGGTTCGAATACGAATTTCGCAACAAAACGCAGGCGGCGGTGATCGAATCGATTGTCGCCTTGGTGCAACGGGCCCATCTTAAGGAGCTCGCCACCAAGGCCGAGGTCAGCGGATTCACCCTGATTCCCTGATCCGATCCCGGCAACACCTGCAACCCACGGAGGCAGAGATGGTACGTATTTTCGTTCACAACCTGGGGGAGCACCAGATCGATCGCATGGTCGTCACCGGTCCCTGTCGCGAGATCATCATGACCATGGCCGAGATGTTTCTCGCCACCTATTGCGGTCCGTCGCATGCCGACCTCGACTATGCCTTCGCCTGCTACATCATCGATTTTTCCATGGGACAGGGCCGCATTCTCGAATACCACCCAGCGCCGCCGGAAGAAATCAACTAAGGCGCTCAAGGCCCGACAAGACTCAGCGGGTTCATGACAAGCCCGCCATCATTTGGGGAATACTCGCCACCTTTTCCTCGTCCTCCACGGCAAAGAGGTCGACCATGCGCCCATTGTACATAACACCGATACGATCGGACAGGGCCATGGCCTCAGCCAAATCGCCGGTGACCAGGAGAATGCCGGCGGCCTCTCGCGCCTTGAGGAGGAGATTCCAGACGTCCTCGGCGGCGGCGATATCAAGCCCCTGGGTCGGCTGCTCGGCCACAATCAAACGCGGCTTGCGATAGAATTCACGGGCCAGCACCATTTTCTGGAGGTTGCCGCCGGACAGCTGCCAGGCATACGCCCCAAGATCAGCCGGGCGGATATCGAACTCCTCTATCAGCCGTTGCGCCTTTGCGGCGGCCTGACGACGGCGCAGCCAGGGACCGCGGGTAAAGCCGGCGCTGGTGGTGAGGAGAAAGTTGTCGAGCAGGCTGAGGTTCGGGCAGGTGGCCAGGCCCTGCCGATCTTCGGGAATATAGGCAAGGGTCCGCTCCCAGGCAGGGTTGCGGAAGAATTTTCCCCAATCGAGGCCAAGCAGACGCACCGCGCCCTCTGCGGGACGGCGCAGGCCGCAAAGGGTCTCCACCAGCTGTTTTTGGCCATTGCCGGCGACCCCGACCAGGCCGAGAATCTCGCCATGGCGTAGTTCGAAGTTCACCTCCCGCAAACCGAAATCGTTCAGCTCTGCCACTTTGAGTACGACCTGTCGTGGCTCAAGCGGCTGGCGGTCGACCTCAAGCAACACCTCGCGCCCAACCATGCACTCAGCCAAGGCGGCGATCGAGGTCACCGCCGCCGCCGGCATGGCCGCAACCACCCGCCCCCGGCGCAGCACGGCGATGTCGTCGGCCACCGCCATCACCTCTTCAAGCTTGTGGCTGATAAAGATGATGCCCTTGCCACCCTCAACCATCAGTCTCATGGTGGCAAAGAGATTGTCGGCTTCGGCCGGAGTCAGCACTGCCGTCGGTTCATCGAAAATGAGGATGCGGCTCTGGCGGTGCAGCAGCTTGAGAATCTCTACCTGCTGCCTCTCCCCCATGGAAAGGTCGCCGACGCGGGCCGACGGATCGACCTTCATCCCGTACTGTTCGGCGAGGGCGGCAACCCGCTGCTGCATGTTGCTTTTCTTAAGCCATAGTCCCTCGTTCTTGCCGAGAAAAATGTTTTCGGAAACGCTCATCGCCTCGACCAGCTTGAAGTGCTGGTAGACCATGCCAATGCCGGCCTCGATCGCCTTCTCGGTGGACGAGAAGCGAACGTGACGACCATCAAGATGGATAGTGCCGCTATCCGGCTGCAGTTGGCCGGCGAGGATGGCCATGAGCGTCGACTTACCGGCGCCGTTCTCGCCGAGCAGGGCAAGTATTTTCCCCTCGCCCAGGGTCAGGGACACCTCGCTGTTGGCCTGCACCTTGCCAAAACTCTTGCAGATGCCTTCGAGGCGGATGAGGGGGAGGTCACCAGCCATCTCTCAGGCCTTATCCTTGCCGGCCAAAGGGGTGACAAACTGCGCTTCCATATCCCAGGGGAAGAGAATCCAGGTATCCTGACTGACCTCGGTGATAAAGGTGTCGACCAGGGGCCGGCCTGCCGGTTTGGCGTAAAC
>CAYSON010000017.1:0-9468 GCA_964432635.1 uncultured Desulfopila sp. | reverse complement strand
TTGGGTACGATTTCGCGAACAATTTTGGCAGTGCGGCCGGTATCGACCAGGTCGTCCACCAACAGCCAACCCTCGCCGTTGCCCTGGACTTTCTTGAGGATGTCGGCTTCGCCCTTCTTGTCTTTCCAGTCGTAGCTGGAAATGCAGATGGTATCGACCAGGTGGATGTCGAGTTCGCGGGCGATGATTGCCGCCGGGACCAAACCGCCGCGAGTAATGGCGATAATGCCCTTGAAAAAATCGGTGTTGAGCAACCGCCAGGCGAGCGCCTTGGAATCTCGGTGCAGTTGGTCCCAGGAGATCGGGTAGGTCTTGCGGTAGGGGGTTTGAGCCAACATAAGGGGTTCTCTCAAAAATAGGTTTATACCCGTGGCCGCCGTTTTGGTCGGCCACGATGCGTATCAATCAACCGGGGCCACGTTGACGCCCAAGGCCGCCGGCTCGTCACTCGAACCCTTTCGCCACGATGACAGCACCAGGACAATGACGGTCAGGGCATAGGGCAACATCAGCAAAATCGAAGAGGGCACTTGCGCCCCCGAGGCCTGCAGGCGCAGTTGCAGGGCCATGATGCCACCAAAAAGGTAAGCACCGAACATCGCCCGACTCGGCCGCCAGAAGGCGAAAATCACCAGGGCGACGGCAATCCAGCCCCTGCCGGCGGTGAGATTGGTGGTCCACAGATGGGTATAGGCAAGCGAAAGGTATGCTCCCCCCAACCCCATGAAAAAACCGCCGCCGACCACCCCCAGCCAACGATAGGCGACGACATTGAGCCCGGCCGCGGTGGCCGCCGCCGGGTACTCCCCGGCCGCGCGCAGACCGAGGCCGAAGCGGGTACCATGGAGAAAGAGCCACATCAGGGGGGGGATCAGATAACTGACATAGACCAGAGGATCGTGGTTGAAAAAGATTTGTCCCAGCACCGGCAGCTCGGAGAGCAGCGGCAGGGGCAGAGGAGTAAAGCCGGGGGCGGGGGTGCCAATATAGGAACTGCCGAGGTAATTGGCCAGCCCCACCCCGAAAATGGTCAAGGCCAGGCCGCTGACTACCTGATTGCCTTGAAACCACAGGCAGACCACACCGTGAATGGCGCTGGCAGAACTACCCACCAGCCCGGCCACGAAAAAGGCGAGAACCGGGTTACCGGTGTGGCGGGCAACCACGAAACCAACCAGGGCGCCGAGAATCATTACCCCCTCGACCCCAAGGTTGAGGACCCCCGACTTCTCGCTGAAGATTTCACCCAGGGTGGCGAAGAGAATGGGGGTTCCCGACTGCACCGTGGCCGCCAGAAGGGCGATGATGATCTCGCCGCTCATGCCTGTTTCCCCCGAATAAAGCGAAAACTGGTGAAGAAGCCCCCGGCGAGCACGGTGAGCAGGATGGCACCTTCAAGGATGCCGCCAAAGGCGGCCGGCACCTGCAGGTCAAGCTGGAGGTTTTCGACACCGACTCGCAACCCGGCAAGCAGCAGGGCGGCAATGCCGATGGCCAGGGGGTGGAGGCGGGCCAGCCAGGCAACGACGATGGCGGTATAGCCATAGCCGACCATGATCGACGGCTGCAGGCGATTGACCGTCGCCGAGGCCTCGACAAAACCTGCCCAGCCGGCCAAGGCGCCGCTGACCACCATCACCAGATAGACCAGCCGGTCGTAGGGCAGGCCGGCGTAGCGGGCGGCACGCACATTATCGCCCCCGGCCTGCACCGCAAAACCCAGGCGGGTGAAACGGAAAAAGGCCCAGACGAGAACGCCGAGAACCAGGCAGTGGGCTAGTCCCCAGTTGATCGAGGAAGTGCCGATCCTGCCGATGATCGCCTGCTCGGAAAACAGCGGGGTCATGGGAAAACCGAAACTGGTGGGGTCCTTCCACACCCCGTAGACCAGGTAATCGAGGAGGAGCACGGCGATATAGTTCATCATCAGGGTGACGATGATCTCGTTGGTTTTAAGGCGTTGACGCAACAACGCCGGCAACAACCCCCACAGGCCGCCGCCGGCCATGGCCATCGCCGCCATGAGGGGAAGCAGCAATATCTTGGGGGTTTCGGGAAAGGAGAGGGCCACCCAGGTGGCACCGATGGCCCCCAAGGCGAATTGTCCCTCGGCGCCGATGTTCCAGATCTTGAGGCGAAAGGCCACCGCCACCCCCAGGGCGCAGAGATAGATGGGGATGGCCTTGAGGATGCAGTCCTGTAGGGCGTGTCGAGAGCCGAAGGCCCCTTGCAGAAGGATCGACAGGGCAGAGAGCGGCGAGGTCCCGCCCACGGCGAGAAAGACCCCGGCGAGGACCAGGGAAAGTGTCAGGGCCCCCACCAAAATACAACAGGAGCCACCGAGACCGAGGGGCTCCTGTCGTTTCGCTATTCGCAACAAAGCCATCTGCCAGGCCATCCACGCCCGAAGGGCGCTGCTATTTGGTGCTGCCGATGACGCCTTCGACGAACCAGGTCATGCCAAGCAACTCCTCGTCGCTGGCCACCTTGCCGGCGGCGAGTTTGACCTCGCCGTTCTGATCCTTGAGCGGGCCGACAAAGACCTTCTGCTCGCCGGCAATGATTTTGGCCTTCTCGGCGTTGACCTTGTCCTGCAGCTCTTTCGGCACCATTGGTCCGAAGGGGGCGAGATCGACGATGCCGGTATCCATTCCCGGCCAGACCGCACCGGCCTTCCAGGTACCCTTGCGCACCTCGTCGACCACCTTGGTGTAATAGACCTTCCAGTTCCACACCGGGGCAGTGAGATGCGCCTTGGGAGCGAAAGCCGACATGTCGGAGTTGTAGCCGATGGAGTAGACACCTTTCTCCTGAGCGGCTTCCTGCGGGCCGGGGGAATCCTGATGCTGGGCGATAACATCAGACCCGACGTCAAGCAGCGACTTGCCCGCCTCTTTCTCGGTGGCCGGGTCATACCAGGTCTTGGTCCATACCACCCGTACCGTAGCTTTGGGGTTGACCGCACGCACCCCAAGGGTAAAGGCATTGATACCGCGAATGACCTCGGGAATGGGGAAGGCGGCGACATAGCCGATGGTGTTCGATTTGGTCATCAACCCGGCGACCATGCCGGAGAGGTAGCGCGCCTGATACATGCGGCCGAAGAAGTTGCCCATGTTCTCAGCGGTCTTGAAGCCGGAGCAGTGCAGGAACACCGTTTTCGGAAACTGTTTGGCAACCTTCAGCATCGGATCCATGTAGCCGAAGCTGGTGGCGATGATGATGTCAAAATCTTTGCGGGCCATGTTGGTCATGACCCGTTCCGAGTCCGGTCCTTCCGGCACCGCCTCGACGTAGGAGGTGGTGACCCCGTCCATGGCCTCGATGGCCTGGCGACCGACATCGTGACTATAGGACCACCCGGCGTCGCCCACCGGCGACACATAAATGAACCCGACCTTCATTTCCTTGTCCGCAGCGACAGCAGTGCCGAGCCACAGGGCCAGCAACAGCGTCAACCCAGCCTTGAACATACGCATTCCTTTTCCTCCACTTTATGGTGCATTTGATAAAAACCCAAAAGACCGCACTCCGCCGCGGCAGCCCCCGGCTAAAGGGGGAACGGCCCGGCGGCCCAGCGGCCAGCCGATCACAATACCTGTTTCAAAAAGAGCTTGGCCCTCTCCTCCCGGGGATTGGTGAAGAAGTGCTCCGGGGTGCCAACCTCAACCACCTTACCCTCATCCATGAATATGACGCGATCGGCAACCTCCCGGGCAAAGCCCATCTCGTGGGTGACCACCATCATGGTCATCCCTTCACGCGCCAACTGCTTCATGACATCAAGCACCTCGCCAACCATCTCGGGATCAAGGGCCGAGGTTGGTTCGTCGAAGAGCATCACTTTGGGATCCATGGCAAGCGCTCGAGCGATGGCCACCCGCTGCTGCTGCCCGCCGGAGAGTCGCGAGGGAAACTCGTCGGCCTTTTCGGCGATGCCGACCTTGCGCAACAGCATCCGCGCCTTTTCCTCGGCCTGGGCCTTGCTGCGCTTGCGCACCCGGCATTGAGCTATGGTGAGGTTTTCCAGCACGGTTTTATGGGGAAAGAGGTTGAACTGCTGGAAGACCATGCCAACCTCAGCGCGCACCTTATTAATATTGGTCTTCTTGTCGGCGAGGTCGACGCCATCGATGATAATATGGCCGTCGGTGAAGGCCTCGAGGCCATTGATACAGCGCAGGAAGGTGGATTTTCCGGATCCGGAGGGACCGATGATCACCACCACCTCGCCTCGCGCCACCTCGGTCGACACCCCGTCCACTGCCCGCACCACCCCAGACTTGCTGGCAAAGATCTTGACTACGTTGACCGCTTTAATCACTGACGGCGAGCCTCCTCTCCATGTAGAAAACCAATTGCGACAAGAGCGAGGTAACCAAGAGGTACATCGCCGCCACCAGCAGCCAAACCTCAAAGGTGGCGAAGGTCGAGGTGATGATCTCCCGACCCGACTTGGTCAGATCGGTGATGGCGATGACCGACACCAGGGACGAATCCTTGATCAAGCTGATGAACTGTCCGGAGAGCGGTGGGAGAATACGTTTGAAGGCCTGGGGCAGGATGATGTCCCACATGGTCTGCATCGCGGTCATACCGAGCGAGCGAGCCGCCTCGGCCTGTCCCTTGGATATCGATTGAATACCGGCGCGGACGATCTCGGCGACATAGGCGCCGCAGAAGAGCGCCAGGGCTCCGACGCCACAGACGTTGCGACTGAGGTTGAAGACGGTGCCAAGAAAGAAATAGGCAATAAAGATCTGCACCAGCAGCGGCGTGCCGCGGATGCACTCGACGTAGAGCAGCGCCAGCCAGCGGGCGGTGAAGTTCTTGGAAACGCGGGCGAGCCCGGTGATTAAGCCGAGAACCAGCCCGAAAAAGCTGGAGACCGCAGAGAGCCACAGCGTCGTCCACAATCCAAGAGTGAGTGGGCCGAAGTTCCATTGCTTGACGAACCCAACGGTGTCACCGGCGAAAAGCTCGTCGCCCTTCTTGAGCTTGAATGAGGCGGTATCGACGGTGAACTCTTTTTTTTCGTCCTTGCCGGCAGCAACGGTGACGACGCTCTGCTCGCCCTTGGCGGCAACGGCCACCACCGAGCCGTCGAAGGTCACCTTCTTGGCATCTTCGGAGACATAGGCGAAATACTGCGGCACCCGATTCCAGCGCCATTGATAATCAATTTGCTTTATCGCTCCCCCAGTGCCAGCGGCCACCCCGATGAGGATGACCGCCAGCAGCACCTTCCAGGGCCACGTGTTATCTGCGGCTTTCAAATGAACAGTCCTTTGTTCAGTTTCTTAAGTGAAAGCGCCGCTTATCCGTGGCGCCGGAAGCCTCTTACTGGATTTCTTTCAACCAGGAGTCATCCTTGAACCATTTCTGGTAAATCTTGTCATAGACGCCGTCATACTTGACCTGCTCCATGAAATTGTTGAGCCAGTTGAGGAAATCGGCATCGCCACGACGGATGGCCCAGGCCAGGGGTTCTTTGGTGAAGGGTTCGCTGAGGTGGACGATCTTGCCCTGGCCCTTCTGATTGACGGCGATGGCATTGAAAGGCAGATCGTAGATGAAGGCGTCGATCTTGCCGTTGACCAGTTCCATGACCCCTTCCTGTTCGGTCTCATAGGAGATGTACTTGGCGTCGGGGATCATCTTCTTGGTCGCTTGCTCACCGGTGGTGCCGAGCTTGGAGGCGATGGTCAGCTTGGCGTTGTTGAGGTCCTTGTAGGATTTAACGGTGCCGGCCAATTCCTTTTTGAGCAGGATCGACTGACCGATGAGGATATAGGGGGAGGCGAAATTGACGCTGAGGTTTCTCTCCTGAGTCAGGGTCATACCCGACATAATGATATCGAACTTGTCGGTGAGCAGGGCCGGGATGATGCCGTCCCAGGCGGTGGATACCAGCTCCAGTTCGACCTTCATGGCGGCGGCCATGCGCTTGGCCATATCGACATCGAAGCCGATGATCTCACCCTTCTGATTCATTAATTCGAAGGGCATGTAGCCCGGCTCCATACCAACCCGCAGCTTTCCGCGCTTCTGAATCTCGGCCAGGGTGTCTGCGGCCATGGTGGCGCCCACCGAAAAACTGAGTACGGCGAGGGCCACAACAAACAACAGCGACAGTCTTTTCATCCTTCTCTCCTTTTTGCTTAATGATTGACAAAGTCGCAGCCCCGCGTCCGGAACCGCGATCTCCCGATACTCGTAACTCACCTGCGACGGCATCAACGAGGTGTGGTACAGGTCCCCCGCGAAGCTGCAGCAGGACAACTGGACCTTCTCGACAACATACAGAAATCTCACAAATTTATCGGATTTCCAGCCGTTGCTGTGAACCGCCGCAACGTACTACCATTGGGTAACAAACTCCTCGGTAAAACTCAAGGAGAATCGTACGTCGCGCCGCCTTCGCAATATGGCACGAGGACCCCCTTGCCACCCAGCAGGGAACCAAAAAAGAAAGGAATTTTCCAGCCGATCGGCTATGCTCTTTGTCCGCCGCTGTGATCATGATTCGTTTGGCGCAATCAAATATTTTTTGATAATGGCAAAGAGAGTCCAACAATGAAAGATCAAGATACCCTGCTCACCACCTTAGCCCTCTTTGCGGCGGTGCTCTTCTGGGGCCTGTCCTTTGTCGCCACCAAGGTGGCGCTCCTCAGCTTTGATCCCTTTACTCTCATCTTTCTGCGTTTTTTCGTGGCTGCCCTGTTTTTTCTCATGCTCTTTGGCCGCAATGGCTTTCCGCCGCTCACCGCAAACAATCTCCAGGGACTGGTTCTGCTCGCCTTCCTCCAACCTGGCTGCTACTTTACCTGCGAGACCTTCGGGCTGCAATATACCTCGGCAACCAAAACCTCATTGATCATCGCCACTATCCCCATTGTCGTTCTGCTCCTGGCCTTCGTCTTGCTCAGGGAACGCATAGGACCACGCGGCCTCCTCGGCATCATCCTCTCCTTGCTCGGTGTCGCTCTGCTGGTCACCAGCGGTGGCGACCTGGGCGGCTCCGTACTTGGTGACGTGCTGATCTTCGGTGCCGTGGTTTCCGCCGCCTTCTACATGCTCTTTACCCGCCGCCTTGGAGCCAACCTCTCTTCTCTGCAGATTACCGGCATGCAGGTGATTTTTGGGGCCATCATCTTTTTTCCAGCCTTTCTCTACGAACTCCCCGACCTGCGCTGGCGCGAGGTCGGCGGAGACGCCCTGCTGGCCGTCGGTGCCCTGGCGGTCTTTGCCACCATCGGCGCCTTTCTCTGTTACAACTATGCCCTGACCAAGATCCCCGCCTCTTCCGCCGCCGTGTGCATCAACGGCATCCCCCTGGTCACCGCCGGCGCCTCCTGGCTGTTGCTGGGCGAGATCCTCAGTCCCTTACAGTTGCTCGGCGGCACCGTGGTGCTGCTCGGGGTGTTCCTCGCCCATCAGCGACCAACAGCGTTTAAGGGCACGACCTGAAGCAACAAAAACTTGCATTTTTCTCCGCCCTGGCATAATGGACTCGACAAGGGGCATCCACTCGCCCGCAACACAACTCTTCCACCTCTCCCCCAAAGGTTCCGCGATGAAACAGATAATCGTCTCCGGCTCCCTCGCCTATGACCGTATCATGAATTTTTCCGAGCGCTTCTCCGACCATATCCTTCCGGACAAGATCCATACCCTGAATGTCTGCTTCCAGGTCAACGGGGTCACCGAAAATTACGGCGGCACCGCCGGCAACATCGCCTACGCCCTCAAACTGATGGGCGAGAATCCCGCCATTTCGGCGACCATCGGCAACGATCACCACAAGTATTTCCAGTGGCTCGACGAAAACGGCATAGGCCGCAGCGGCATCAAGGTGATCGCCGACGAACTCACCGCCGGGGCCTATATCACCACCGACACCGCCAACAACCAGATCACCGGTTTCAACCCCGGGGCGATGAAGTATTCCTCCGATCTCGACCTGGCCCAATGCGACCCGACAACCACTCTCCTGCTGGTTTCACCCGGTAACCTCGACGACATGATCGGCTACCCCCGTCGGGCCGCTGCTCTGGGCATTGATTATGTCTTTGATCCCGGCCAGGCCTTGCCAATGTTGGCAGCCGCAGACCTGGTCGCGGTCATCAACGGCGCCAGTCTGCTGATCGTCAACGACTATGAATTTAATCTCATCCAGGACAAGACCGGGCTGAGCGAGACAGAACTCCTGGCCCTGGCGCGAACCACCATTGTCACCCTCGGTGGGGAAGGTTCCCGAATTCACGGCCCGAACGGAGTCATCGCCATTCCCGCCTTTCCCGCCCGGCGGGTGGTCGACCCCACCGGTGCCGGCGACGCCTATCGCGGCGGGTTACTCAGCGGCCTAGTGGGCGGCTGCGACCTCCCCACCGCCGCCCTGCGCGGCAGTGCCTGCGCCTCCTTCGCCGTGGAATGCAACGGTACTCAGGTGTATTCCTTCACCCCGAAGGAATTGATGCAGCGCATGCAGCAATAAGTCCGCGGTGGTCTCGCCGCTCCGGCGAAACCACCGCGTCATGAAATTACCGACGGACTCCGCCTTCGTGAGGATCACCATGAAACAACTCGCCCTGCTCGTTCTCTTTTGCGTCCTCCTGGCTCCACCCGCCTGGGGGGCGCGCGCCAAGGTCACCTCGATGGCCAAAGACCCCTATGTTTCCGCCTTGGTGGTCGACGCCAACAGCGGCAAGGTGCTGTTCGCCGAGCAGGCCGACACCGTGGCCTACCCGGCCTCGGTATTGAAATTGATGAACCTGTTGATCATCCTCAAGCAGGTCGAGCAGGGAAAGGTCAAACTCAGCGATATGGTGCAGGTGACTCCAGAAGCCGCCAAGACCGGGGGCTCGCAGGTCTATCTCGACCCCAAGGAACAGTTCCCCCTGGAAGAGCTGTTGTATGCCCTGGCGGTACAATCGGCCAATGACGCCGCGGTGGCCCTGGCCGTTCATATCGCCGGGTCCAAGGAGGGCTTCGTTACCCTGATGAATCAGCAGGCAGCCGAGTTAGGCATGAAATCGACCCGTTTCCATTCGGTGCATGGCCTGCCTCCGGCCAAGGATCAGAAACCGGACGTGACCACCGCCACCGATCTCGCCATCCTCTGCCGCGAGTTGGCGAAACGGCCCGATGCCTTCAAATACACGGGCACCAAGGAGCGGCCGTTCCGCGACAACACCTTTATCATGCGTAACCACAACCACCTGCTGGGTTCGGTCGAGGGGGGCGACGGCTTCAAGACCGGCTATTACGAGGCGGCCGGATTTTCCATCGCCGCCACCGCCGCGAGAGGTGGGGTGCGAATCATCGCCATCGTCATGGGCAGCAAGGATCGCAAGGTTCGCGACGCCAAGACCCGGGAACTGCTCGCCAAGGGTTTTACCATGGTGCCGCCGAAAGCGACCGCGCCTGGGGCTGCCATGCCTGCAACTGCCGGGGCAGCGAAAAAGA
>CAYSON010000016.1:13590-16040 GCA_964432635.1 uncultured Desulfopila sp. | reverse complement strand
CCTCGACGCCCGGGGCACCATTCGAATCGGACAAGTTCTTAATATTCCAGAAAAAGATGGCGATCAGGACAGCCGCAAAAAACAGGGCGGCAACCGTATCACCAGTGACAAGAAGCCTCTGTCAACCGCTATAGGACGAACCAAAGAGGTGTAACGTCCCCTTTCTCTCCTCCTCGTGCCACCTCTGGCACCAGGCGGCGGTTTATCGCAGGAGAAACACCCCATGGACATCAGCAAGACCATCGCCGAACTCAAGAAGCGCCCGGATTTTACCGAGAACGTCGGTATGATACTCATCCACAACGGCGTCGTCCGCGCCTGGTCACGCCAGGACCGGGCCTCGGTCAAGGCCGTCGAGGTCACCCCCGATCGCGCAAAAATAGCGGAAATTCGCCGACAATACCTTAACTCTCCGGGCATCTACGAGATCCTTATCGAAGCCAACGAGGGACTACTCCACCCCGGCGACGACCTGCTCTTCATCGTCGTTGCCGGCGACATTCGCGAACACATCAAACCGGTGCTCGCTGAATTACTCGATCGCATCAAAGCTGAAGCGATAAGCAAACGGGAAATCCCCGTTTGACCGCACCTACTCGCCGAGGAGTCCATTACATGTCTCAGGCACGACATCTCCTTTCCAAGTTTGTCGACGTGCAACCGCTGCCGCACATCGTCGCCACCGTCTCGAAACTGATCGCCGACCAGGAATCGACGATGAAGGACTTCGAGGACGTGATCAAAATGGACCCGGTGCTGGTCTCTCGGCTGTTGCGATTGATCAACAGCCCCTATTACGGACTGGCGCAGGCGGTTACCTCCATCGGTCGGGCGGTGGCCTATCTCGGCATGAAGAACCTCCACACCCTCATCGTTGTCGACGCCATGAAAACCATCTTCGTGGCCAAAGAGGGCCCAGGCCCCTTTTCCAGAAAACGGCTGTGGATGCACAGCGCCGCAGTGTCGATCTGCGCCAAATTGGTGGCGGAAAGGATCTTCGCCATTAACGGCGACGATGCCTTTCTTAGCGGTATCCTCCATGATTTCGGCCTGCTGGTCGAGGACCAGATGGCGCAATCGGTCCTGCAGCGCATTTGTGCGTCCTGTTCCTCCTCGGCCGAAATGGTCGCCACAGAGCGCCAGGAACTAAACACCGATCACGGGGAGATCGGCTATCTTCTCAGCATCGATTGGAAGATGGAACCCAAGGTCGGCGAAGCCATCCGCGACCACCATCTGCTTTCTCTCTCGCTCAAGCCGGAGAGCCTCACCGGCATCCTGCAGCTCGCCGAATACCTCGCTGGCCGCCTCGGCCACTCCGTGCTGAGCGGTGTCACCGCAGTCATCTCCGAACCACTGCTCACCCACCTCCAGGACAACCTCGACGAGTACCAGGTACTGCTTGAGGATCTTCCGGAAGAACTGCGTAAGGCCGAAGCCATTTACGAATAACGGGAAACCGCCATGACCGATCTTTTCAGCAATGCCGACCGCTCCTTTGCCGAAACCGAGCAATTGCTAACCTCAATGCTCGCCGAGCTCCCCGAGCTTTGCCTGCTGGCGGTACTTGACGATGGCCGCATCTTTCCTGAGGACGGAGCCGGCCTGCCACGGGAACTGATTGAGCGCACACGGAAATTTCGCGCCGAGGAGTGGGGTGAGGGCGAAACCCCGCTCATCTCTCCCGACCAGCGCTTTGTCATCATGCCCCTGCCCCGCATGCAGATAACCTTGCTCACCGACGGAGAGCACCGCGATTTTTCCGCCAGCGGCCTGGCCACTTTGCTGCGCCTGGCGGTGCGAGGGTTTATCGAGCGAGGCAAGGTGGAGCAACTCAGCAAAAAGATCGCCATCCAGAAAAACCAGTTCACCCGTAAATTCCAGGTGATGGAAGAAAAACACCAGGAAATGCTCGAAGAGGCGCAAAAAAGCTATCAGATCATTCAGGAACAGCAGGAAAGTTACTCGCGCACCCTCAAATCGGAAATCGACAAACAGACCCAGGAACTACAACGCTCCAAGGCCGAGGCCGAGGCCGCCAACGTCGCCAAGAGCCAGTTCCTGGCGTCGATGAGTCATGAAATCAGGACGCCGATGAACGGCGTCATCGGTTTCACCGACATGCTGCTGGCCACCGACCTTGATGAGGAACAAAAGGATTTCTCCCTGACCATCAAGCGCTCCGGCGAGGCCCTTCTCGGACTGATCAACGACATCCTAGACTTCTCCAAGGTCGAGGCCGGGCAGATGAGCCTGGAGTACATTGACTTTGACCCGGAGATCACCGCCCACGACGTCTGCGAGCTGATCCGCCCGCGGGTTGTCGGCAAGCCCATCGAGGTCCTGTGCCGCATCGACGATCTGCTCCCCGCCAACATCAAGGGTGACCCCGGCCGCTACCGCCAGGTATTGATCAACCTCCTTGGCAACGCGGAAAAAAAAAAAAAAAA
>CAYSON010000016.1:2893-13580 GCA_964432635.1 uncultured Desulfopila sp. | reverse complement strand
GCAACGCGGCCAAGTTCACGGAAAAGGGCGAACTGGAGCTGAGCCTCGAACCTTACGGAGAAACCGAGGACACCATCACCCTGCGCTTCGAGATTCGCGACACCGGCATCGGCATCGCCAAAGACAAATATGCCACCATCTTCGAGGCCTTCAAGCAGGCAGACGGGACCACCACCAGAAAATACGGGGGAACCGGCCTTGGGCTGTCCATTTGCAAAAGCATCGCCGCCGTCATGGGGGGTGACGTCTGGGTGGAGTCAACCGTCGGAGTCGGCACCACCTTCCACTTCACCGCAGTGATGAAAAAGTCGGCCCTGTGCCAGTCGCACCCCCCGCCCGCCGAAAACCTCAAGGGCAAACGACTCCTCGTCGTCGACGACAACTCTGCCAACAACGAAATCGTTCGCGGCATCCTCGAAAACGCCGGAGTAAGCGTTTCCACCCTGCTCGATTCAACTGTCACCCTGACCGAACTGACCCGCGCTGAAGAGGCCGGGACCCCCTACGACGTGGCTATCCTTGATCTGCAGATGCCCTTCCTCTCTGGCTTTGACCTGGCCGTGAAAATTCGTAGCGCTGCTCTACCCTCCTCCTCCATTCCGCTGCTCGCCTACACCTCCTCTGCCGAACGGGTGGCGCAACGCTGTAAAGACGCAGGCTTCTCCGCCTTTCTTACCAAGCCGGCGCGACGCAGCGTGCTCTTGCGGACGCTGTCGCGCATCCTCGGGGCCAAGGAGGAGATCCAGGAGCACCCCGCCGAACAAAAACTGGTCACCCAATATTCGTTGCGCGAAGAACTGAAGCAATCGGTGCGCATCCTCCTCGCCGAGGACAACCCGGTTAATCAGAAACTGGCCCTGGTGATGCTCAGCAAGGCCGGTTACAAGGTCACTGTGGTCACCAACGGCCGCCTGGCGGTGGAGGCTCTCGTCGCCGCCCCAGAAGATTTCGACACCATCCTCATGGACATCCAGATGCCGGAGATGGACGGCTACGAGGTGACCCGACAGATTCGCCGCCACGGCTTCACCGACATCCCGATTATCGCCATGACCGCCAATGCCATGAAGGGCGACAAGGAATTGTGCCTGGACGCCGGAATGAACGACTACGTCACCAAACCGATCAAGCGGGAAGTGGTTTTCCAGATCCTCGAACGGTGGCTCAGCCTCAACAATTGATGGCACCACATAATGAGCGAACATATTCCGGCGTCAACCTCCCGACTCAGACAACTTAAACTCTGGGCTGACCAACGTCTTGACAGCGGCCCCAGCGTGACACGGGCGTTACGCCTTGTGGTCCGCCTGGTCCTCTTGACCGCCGCCGAATTCTCCCGCAACTCTCTGTCGCTGCGCGCCTCCGCCCTCACCTATACCGTCCTTCTCGCCCTGGTACCGATGCTGGCGATGAGTACTGCTATCGTCAAGGGATTGGGCGGCGACGACAGTTTGCGCCAGGCCGCCTATGGCTACCTGGAGACCCTGGGTATCGATAAGGCTATTGTTGACGCCCCCACCGCCAACGGCGACCATGCCGTCGGGAAGGAGGCCGACCTTCGCGGCCACCTGCGCATGGCGGTCGATCAGCTCTTCGCCTACGTGGACAAAACCAATTTCGCCGCCCTCGGCACCTTCGGCGTGGCCGGTATCCTGCTCAGCGTCATCCTTGTGCTTGGCACCATCGAGGAGGCGATGAACCTCATCTGGAAGGTCGGTGGCGGCCGCGCGCTTGGGCGCAAACTCGCCGACTATCTCACCATCCTGGTGCTTCTGCCGATCTCCGTCAATGTCACCTTCGCCGCCGGTGCCCTGTTGCAGACCCCAGCGCTACTCGTCCCCCTCGAGTCCCTGGTGCCGGTGGCGGTGCTGCAGCCCCTGCTCCTCAAGGCGCTGCCGCTGGGGCTGACCACCTTGACCTTTTTGATCATGTACCTCTTTTTTCCCAACACCAAGGTCCACGTGTTCCCGGCCCTGATCGGCGCCGCCGTCGCCGCCTTCTTGTGGACCCTGACCCAGGATCTCTATTTATCGCTGCAGATCGGCGTCGCCAACTACAACACCATCTACGGCTCCTTCGCCACCCTGCCGCTTTTTCTCGTCTGGCTTTACCTCGGCTGGCTCTTTATCCTCGCCGGGGCCCAGCTCGCCTATACCTGGCAAAACCTCTCTTCCTCCCGTCTGCTGCCGGTCACCACCTCGCCGGCACAACGACTGGACGCCGCCTACGCCATCGTCGACGCGGTCGACAGCGCCCACCGCAGCGGACAAAGGCTGCGCCAGGAGGATCTCCCCACCGTCATCTCCGCCCTGCAGTCCCCCCTGGTGGAGGAGGTGTTGGCACTGCTCTATCAAGGAGGGGTGATCCACCGTTCCACCGACGACAGCCGACTGCTGCCGGGATCGGCGGACAGGGGCGTCGGCTTTCGCCTCGCCACCATGGCCATCCTTTGTGATGACGGCTTGGGTCTTCCGCAGACCGAACGGAGTCGCCGCGTCCTCTCCGCTGCGGTGGCGGCAGGCGAACAACTGGGGACTGACCGGCCGCCGACAGACTCCTGAAGCGAGGCTGCGCCGAACCACGGCAGAAAAAAAGATTGCCGTCACTGGGGTTTTTCGGTATTTCCATCATGCCGTGCGAGACGCTCGCAACAAGGCCAACAACGACCAGCTGTCAATCTCCACGTGGAGAATCATATGAAAACACTGATAACTCTAGCCCTCTTCCTGCTGAGCGCCCTAACGGCCCAGGCCAAAGACCCGCTCCGCCTCGGCGTACTGCCGATCGAAGATTCGGCGCCGTTGTTCATCGCCCAACAAGAGCATTTCTACGCCGAGGAAAACCTCAAGGTGGAATTGGTACCCTTTCAGAGCGCCCTGGAACGGGACAGTGCGCTGGCCGCCGGCGCCATCGACGGAGCGATTACTGATCCCATCGGCGCTATCCTCTTCGACCAGGGTCGGGGCCGGTTGAAGATCACCTCGCTGTGCCTCGGCGAACAGCCGCAGGAAGGGGTATTCGCCATTCTCGCCGCACCCGGGGCGGCACTGGCAGGGGTCGATGACCTGAAAGGGGTGGAGATCGCCGTGTCAACGGCGACGATCATCGAATACGTTACCGATCGCCTCTTGCTCCGACACGGTTTCAAGGAGGGGGAGATCAAGAAAATCGAGGTGGTAAAGATGCCGATCCGCATGCAGATGCTGCTTTCCGGGGCGGTCAAGGCAGCAACCCTGCCCGAGCCGCTGGCCTCCATCGCCGTCGGCCAGGGTGCCAAGGTCTTGATCGATGACGGCAGCGGCAAAGAGAGTCTGTCGCAGACTGTGCTCGCCTTCCGCGACCAGGCCCTAGCCGAACGAAAGACCGACATCGCCGCCTTCTTCCGCGCCTACGCTCGGGCGGTCAAGGCGATCAATAACGATCCGGAACGGTTCCGTGCCTTGGTGGTGGACAAGGGCCGCATTCCGCCGAACCTGGCCAAGAGCTACCCCATCCCCCACTTTCCCGAGCCGCAACCCTTTCCCGAGGTGCTGTACACCCCGATCATCGAATGGCTCACGGGCAAAGGGTTGGCCAAGGCCCTGCCCTACCGCTCCATGGTGGTCGGCGAAGTCCTGCCCTAGCGTCAACAGCCGATGATTACCGTTGATGCGGTTCATCTCAGTTTTGCCCACGGTGGCGAGACCCGCAAGGTACTGGACGACATCTCCTTTACGGTGAAGCGCAGCGACAGCTGTGCCATCATCGGCCCCTCCGGCTGCGGCAAGACCTCGCTGCTCTTTTTGCTCGCCGGACTACTGCGACCGGACAGCGGCAGCATCAACGTGGTCGGGCAGGAAAAGAGCGGGATGATCCTGCAGAATTATGGTTTGTTTCCGTGGAAGACGGTGACTGAAAACATCGGTTTGGGACTGGTTCTGCAGAGGGTGGCCAAGGATCGCATCGCCGACAAGGTCGGTCAGCTCCTTGCGGAGATGGGGTTGAGCGGCTTCGGTGACCACTTCCCGGGGCAACTGTCCGGTGGCATGCAACAGCGGGTGGCCATAGCCCGGGCCCTGGCGGTGGAACCGCGCATCCTCTTTATGGACGAGCCCTTGTCATCACTCGACGCGCTGACCCGGGAGCGTCTGCAAAACCTCATCGCCCAGGTGTGGTTGCAGAAAGACATCACCATGGTGCTGGTCACCCATTCGATCGAAGAGGCGGTGTACCTCGGGCGGCGCATCGTCGTCCTCGGCGGCCGACCGGGCCAGGTCTTAGGCCTGGTCAACAACCCCGAAGCCGGCAGTGACAATTACCGTGACAGCGATGTCTTTTTCCACCGCTGCGTGCAGCTACGGCAAATACTCAAGGGAGAGGGCGATGGGCCGGAAACGTGACATCGCCGTGGCCGCCCTGGTTCTTGTGGTCTTGTGGGAGCTCACCGCCCTGGCCCTGGGGTCGATGGCCCTGCCCGAACCGTGGCAGGTACTGCTCGATACCGCCGACAAACTCGGCGACGGCAGCCTCCTCGACGATCTGGCGATCAGCGCCCTGCGCGCCCTCTGCGGCATAACTCTGGCTCTCGCCGCCGCTGTGCCCCTGGGCTTGATGGTCGGCGCCGAGGAGGGTTTACGGCGACGGCTGTCACCATTTATCTACTTGCTCTACCCGGTGCCGCATGTGGTGCTGCTGCCGCTGATCATTATTCTCTTTGGCATCGGCGAGTTCTCCAAGGTCTTTCTCATTGCCCTGATCGTCTTCTTCCAAATCCTCGTCACCACCCGCGACGCCGCCAAGAACATCCATCGCAACTACTATCTGGCCATGCACACCCTGGGTGCTTCGCGTCTGCAGATCTACCGCCACGTCATACTCCCCGCCACCCTGCCCAAGATCCTCACCGCCATGCGCATCTCCATCGGCACCGCCGTGGCCATCCTCTTTTTCGTTGAGTCCTTCGCCACCACCAAGGGATTGGGTTATATCATCATGGATGCCTGGGGAAGGGCCGACTACATTGGTCTCTACAGCGGCATTTCCTGCATGGCCGCCCTCGGCTTTGGCCTTTATCTGCTGCTCGACCGCCTCGAACGCCGCCTCTGTGCCTGGACCCTCTCGCACTGAGGTGCGCTGCGGCGCGACAAAAATAGCTTTGCAAAAAACCTTGGGAAGACGTAGCCTGACGAGATGGCCGCAAAGAGCACGGCTTGGCTTTCATTCCCGCAACCCATCAACCAGGACAGAGTTATGAGCACCATCGTTTTTACCCTGAGCGGCCCGGATCGGGTCGGCATCGTCGACGAAATCACCCGCACCCTTCTCGAGCTGGGCGCCAATATCGAAACCAGCCGCATGGCCAGGTTGGGAGGAGAGTTCGCCATTCTCATGCTGGTCACCCTGCCCGATGGACGGGAAGAGCAGTTGCAGAGGGCGATCGACCAGTTGCTTGACGAGGGTTATAAGGTGACCACCGTGCCGACCAGCGCCAATGGCGGCCCGGTGAGCAAGGGACGATCCTATCATCTGGAAGTGCAGGGCGCCGACCACGAGGGCATCGTCCATAAAATCGCCCGAACCCTGGCCGGCAAAGGCATCAGTATCGAGACCATGGATACCGGCAACACCCGGGCCGCAAACAGTGGCATCCCGCTCTTCACCATGAAGGCGCTGGTCCTGGTGCCGGCAACGCTCGACGAGCGCCAGTGGCGGGAGGAACTCGAAAACACCGCCAACGAAGAGCATGTCGACGTAATGGTGAAATTGGCCTGACAGAAGGCAGGGCTAAGGCGGACACCAGCCCGCCTTAGAAAATATAGGCGAGCACGAAGATGCCGACCATGGAGAAGGCCAACATCAGTTTGGCGGCAATGCCGATGACCAAGCCTATCCAGGTACCGACGCCGACCACCCCGGCCTGACCAAGATCGCGCCGCACCAGATACTCTCCGATCACCGCCCCGATAAAGGGACCAACGAACACCCCGACAAACCCGAAGAAGAGCCCGACCACGGCACCGATGGCGGCACCGATCACCGCCTCGCGGCTGGCGCCGGTCTTCTTGGCGCCGATACTGCCGGAGATGAGATCTATGGCGAAGGCCAGCACGGTGAGCAGGCCGAGAAAGGCCATGGTCCACCCGGAAACATAGGCAAAGCCATCACCCCAGGCAGCGAGCAGCAATCCGGCATAAATAAGCGGTGTGCCGGGCAGCGCCGGCAGCACCGTGCCGGCCATGCCGACGATAATCAACCCTAGACTGAGTAACCACAAGATTGGTGTCATACCCTCCATCCTTTCCTGCCTGTTCCGCGAAATCCCGCTTTCCCGCCGATCCATCGGCCCGGTTTCGGCCACTATATGGTCGATAGTGAAAATGGCAAGACTGCGACGAAACCTCCCTTCCTTTTGCGCTCACCGCAGTGGACCGAATCCCGATCATGCACTGGACCATAGCAACTCTGCTGCTCTTTGGCGCCAGCCTCGTCCCTTTGCCGGCCTTAACCCATTCCTCATACTCTTCTAGCACTATTCTCATATCGCCGGCCTACAGTTGCCGGCATGAAGACAATCTGCAAACAGGGTGACCACAGACTCTCCACCACCGACACCGCCTGCGAGTTCGACCGGCTGCGTTTCTTCCGCGAGCTCCGCGATGGGGCCATCGTTCCCTTTGTCGGCAGCGACAGCAGCGTCGGCATGGAGTACGAGGTTCAGGTGGCGGTGGCCGGTCAGCCCCAGGATGTCGATCTCCCCATCACCATCGCCCAGTCCACCTTCTTCAAGAATGTTGCCAAGCGCAGCGCCCGCGGCGATCTACCTGCGGAGACCCTGAGGCGGATTGAAGACTTTCTCCAGCACAACCCGAGTAAGGTCTGGGAAAACAGCTGGGTGCGCTTGCCCGAGGAACGGCTCAGCCCCCAGGCACGGCGCCTGCTCTCACAGGACCTGCGGGCCGACAAGAGCAATCCGCACTCGAAACCGCGCGGCGACCTGCACCGCTTCCGCGTCGACCACCACGGCGTGGAATGTCTGCGTCTGCCGATCAGCTATCTACTCAAGTTGTCGCTGGCCGACGCCATAAGCAGCGATCCGCTCCTTCCCCAACCGCTAGTGGTCACCGGGCAGCAACTGCTCGACCACCTGCTCAGCGACAACACCTCCCCGGAGATTCTCAGCTTTGCCATCCCGGTGGCCGGAGAGGCGCGAATCGGGGACTTGGCCGCCGAGGAAAGCGCTCGCACCCAGCTGCTCTGTCAGTTGTTGATCCAATACGCCAACAAGCACTTATGTCTCGAGCAGAGCGGCCAGAAATGTTTGCTCTACGCCGCTCCCCATGCCCCGTCACGGCAAAAACTCCTCAACTCGCTGGTGCCGGACAGCTACTACCGTCACCTCTTTATCTCGCCCTGCCTCTCCGGCTGGAACCAAGGGGAGGAGAAGTTCCGTTATATGGAGTTGTGCCACCGCACCCTGTCGCGCAGCCAGCTCAATACCATCGGCAAGCTCAAGGATGCCGGGATCATCACCAACAACCTCGTGGTATTGCCCAATACCTCTAACACCTGTCTGGCCAACAACGGCATCCATGTCTCCCTGGGCAGTCGATGTCTCACCGCCATGGCCGGCGATTCTTCCTCTCCCTTGACTGCGGCGGTGGAGAAATATGTGGGCGATCTGGTGATCAAGATTGTTGAGCATTTTCTGCCGCTGCTGGTCACCACCTACAGCGCCGCCCCCTACCGCCTTGATTTTGCCGACTTCCATCCAGAGATGGTTCTGGGCTTTTTGCCGCACGAGCTCGACTACACCCACCTGCGCATGATCTGGAGACGCTGGCGGAAAAAAGCCGGCCTTGGGGTGCTCGGCCGCTCCATAACCCCCTTCGGCCCGCGCCGTCTCGATGAACTCCTCGCCAAGGTGCTGCGGTTAAAAGGCGACCTGGTCCCCGATTTCCGACTCATCGACTATCTGGTGACCCTGCTCTCCACCGAGACCAGCCCGGGGCTGAACGGCGCCCTCGGCAATCATCAGCGCCTTAAAGAAGAGTTAGGCGAACTGGGGGTTTTCGACCCGCGCATGGCCATGTACCTGCCCTATCGCCAGCGGCTCTGCGCCACCTCCGGCTACGCCGGTTTCGAGGGTCGCAGCTATTCCCTCTTCCACTCCCTGCGCGAGGACCTGGCCGAGGCGGTGGATCTGCAGAATTTGGTCACCGCTCTCGCCTACCGCTACGTGGTTGAGGGCAAGGTACGCCACCACGACATTCCCGACCAGCCCTTTATCGAGAGCGAACGGCGGCAGATCTTCTTCGGCCGCGCCATCGGCATTCCCACCTTCTTCGTGCGCGCCGACAGCACCAACCGCTTTCTCCGCAAGATCCTCACCGACGTGGTACCGCAACGTCACAGCAAGCGCTACAAAGGCTACTTGCGCATAGGCCATGACGACTACAGTCTCGCCCTGGTGCGGCTCCTCGAAAAAGACGGCGCCGACCTGATCGAGCGCCACCGCCTCGGCCCGCGCCTTGATTCCCTCAAGGCCCGCCTGCGCGGCGAAAAAGCGACCGCCCTAGCTAAACTCTTGGCCGGCATCGGCGAGGAGCTGCCGAAACACGGCAAGCCGCTTGCCGCCTCGGCCGAGGAGTTCAACGGGGCGATGGAGCGATATTATCGCACCACCCTGAAGACCGAGCAACTCAGCGAGGCCTTGGCGCTGGTCGGTGAAGATTGCCGACGTTTAGAAAGCAAGGGCAGTCCGCTGCTCACCGAAATCATGGCAGCACTGTGCGGGGGAATTTCCGCCGCCCAGTACCTGGACCGCCACCGCGAAGAACTCCTCGCCGAAACCGCCGAGCCGGAACTGCTGCGCAACCTGCTGCGCATATCCCTGGCCGTCATCCACCACCACCGGAACGAATCATGAGTACGACGATCAACACCCCTATCACCCACCAATTCATCGAGCGCGGCTCGCGCCGAATTGTCACCGAACAACCGATTGGCGACCGTTTTGTCCATTTTCTCTACCACCGCCTGCGCGAAAACGCCCCGGCGATGTTCAAGCTGCTCACCTCGAAACGGGTCTCCAGCCTGCTCGCCTTCTGCCGCTACGACCTGCCCAGCAACAAACGCCGCAACGGCAGCTACCTGTTCGAGGGTATCGGTGCCGACTGGCGCGAGTGCTGCGAGCCGCTTGAGTATTTCGATTCCCACCGCAAGGTGTTTGAACGTCAGATCCGCTATTGGGACACCCGCCCCATGGACCCCAACCCGGCGACGGTGCTGTCCCCCTCCGACGCGCGGATGCTCATCGGCAGCCTGACACAAACCTCGGCCCTCTTCATCAAAGAAAAATTCTTCGAGATAAAAGAATTCTTTGGCAATAACTCCCCTTGGCAACAACGCTTTCTCGGTGGCGATTTCGCCGTCTTTCGCCTCACTCCGGATAAGTACCACTACAACCATGTGCCGGTGTCCGGGAAAATTGCCGACATCTACGGCATCGACGGTCATTACCATTCCTGCAATCCCTCGGCACTGATCGCCATGGCCTCGCTCTATTGCAAGAATCGCCGGCTGGTAACCATCTTCGACACCGATGTCCCCGGTGGCAGTGGGGTCGGTCTGGTGGCCATGGTGGAGATCGTTGCCCTGATGATCGGCGACCTTGTCGAAACATACCGCGGGGAGCGCTACGAGCAACCCCGGCCACTGCGGCCGGACGCGGTGGTGCGTCGCGGTTCTCCGAAAAGCCTGTTTCGACCGGGCAGTTCCACCGTGGTGCTATTCTTCGAGGCGGGTCGGATCCGCTTCGCCGACGACCTCATCGGAAATTCCCGACGCCGCGATGTCTTCAGTCGTTACAGCCGCGGCTTCGGCCATCCTCTGGTGGAGACC
This sequence comes from uncultured Desulfopila sp., assembly GCA_964432635.1. Classification (GTDB taxonomy): domain Bacteria; phylum Desulfobacterota; class Desulfobulbia; order Desulfobulbales; family Desulfocapsaceae; genus Desulforhopalus_A. The sequence continues at coordinate 3,701 of CAYSON010000016.1, read as the reverse complement.
GATGTCCGTGTCCGCTCGACCATCGCTCATCGCCAACCACTGACCCCAATCACCTTTTGACGGGAGGAACCCCATGTCCGACATTCTGTTCGTCGCCATCCTCGGCATCCTGTTGACTCTGCTCCTTTCCTGGGCCTTCCGTCATCTGCCCGAGGAACGTTGGCAGATGCTGGCGGTGGTCCCGACACTGAAAAACCTTGACAACCACTGGCAGGGCACCAACCTCACCTATTACGGCTTTTTTCTCGCCACCAGCCAGCTCCTCGCTCTGACCCTGCTGGTGGTGTTGCTCGGGGCGATGCATGTTTCACTTTTCGCCCTGATGCTGGTGGTGCTGATCATGCTCTCGGTATGTCTGCCGGCCGCCCGACTGGTGGCGATGGTCGTCGAAAAGAAACGCCACACCTTCACCATCGGCGGGGCGTCGTGCATCGGCATTTTGATAGCTCCCTGGACGGTGATGGGAGTGCAGCAGCTCCTCGTCGAACAGGGTGCTTTTCTCCCCACCATGCCGGTACTGGCGGCGCTGTCCATCGCCTACACCCTTGGCGAGGGTCTCGGCCGACTCGGCTGCATCAGCTTCGGCTGTTGCTACGGCAAACCACTTGCCGATTGCGGACAATTTATCAGACAACTCTTCCGTAAATATAATTTTGTGTTTAACGGCAAAACAAAAAAAATTGCTTATGCGCATCACCTTGACGGCCAGGAGGTAATTCCTATCCAGGCCTTAACCGCCTTGCTTTATATTGTGGCGGCGATCAGCGGTTTCTATTTATTTTTGAAGGGATTTTATTACACAGCCATG